>CAYMGW010000276.1:0-3683 GCA_964390085.1 uncultured Tissierella sp. | reverse complement strand
GAACGTTAAAGATATAAGAGATAAGTTTTTATATACGATGGATAGAAAAGTAATATCCTATATTCAAATATCACCAATTGATACAAACCTTTTTAGTAAAAGAGAAAAGATATCTATAACTAGGATTTTGACATCAGAATTAACTAGTGAAAGAAAAATTCTTAAATTAATTGCAGTACCTAGACCTATTGATATTTCTTCTTTGCTGATTGAATATCAAACAATACTCTCTGAAACCTCTAATCAGAAGCAAAAAGAATTATTGAGACAAGAGATGTTATCAATTAGTAGTTTTGCATTGTCTGGAGAAGTTGTTGAAAGACAAATATATATTATGCTTTGGGAGGATTATGAAGATGGAATAGAAAGGGATTTAATCAAAAGAACTATGGATATGGTAGGTAAGTTTGAGGCCTCTGGTATTAGAGCAGCTGTAATGAATGAAAGTAAGATTGTAAGACTTTGTAATTTAATAAATAACCCTGCTTATGCAAATGTTGAAAGTACATCATATGAATCAACGATACCGTTTCTTATTCAATAGTTAATCTAAATTTATCGAAAGGAGCAAGAAATGAAAAAGGGAAAAAAAGAGAAAATACAATCAGAATTAAATAGTACATTGTTAAATATCATAACCCCTGTAGGATTAGAGTTTTCTAGAAATCATTTAATATTAGGGGAGAATATAGGAAAAATCTATGGTATTACTAAATATCCTCAAGATATTGAATATGGCTGGTTATCAAAGATAACAAATATTTCAAATACAATATGTTCCATAACTTTTGAGCCTATAGACAGCGGCCTTTTTATAGAAAATATTTCAAGAAGCATATCTAGAAATCGAGGGATAGCAAATTCTGCTAAAGATCCATTGACAAAATCAAGGGCAGAAAAGGCAGCTGAAAATGGTGAAAAGATAATGAAAAAGATAGATCAGCAAGGTGAAGCAATTGGCAAAATGGGAGTAACTTTAATGCCTATTTCTAAAGATGAGGAAATATATAAAAAGACTTGTAGGAAAATAGAATCCAGGGTAACATCATTAAGTTGTAAAGTAAGAGGGTTATCAAATCTTCAAGAACAAGGCTTCAAACATATGTCGCCATTTTACTCTACAGAAGAGGAAGTAGAGAATATGATTAGTAAAATAGTACCTTTATCATCGTTTATTGGAGGTTTTCCATTTGCATCAAGTGGATATAACGATGGTAAAGGTTATTATTTTGCAAAGGATAGCTCAGGAGGGCTTGTAGTTATTGATCCTTGGAAAAGAGAAGAAGATAGAACAAATACTAACTTTGTAATAATGGGAGTGCCTGGTGTTGGAAAATCTACAGCTGTAAAACATATTGTTCTAAGTGAATATATGAGAGGAACAAAACTTATATTTATAGATCCACATAGGGAGTATTGGGAACTATGTAAAAATCTAGATGGAGATTGGATAAATGCTGGTGGAGGAAGTAAAGGAATGATTAATCCACTTCAAATAAGAACAGCTCCAAGAGATGATGATAATGATACAGAGAAACTTTATGAAGATGAAGGAAATGGTATGGGAGATATGGCACTTTATATAAAAAATCTTGAGATATTTTTCTCTTTATATATTCCAAGTCTGTCAGATAGACAAAAGGCTATACTTAAATCAGAAATAATTGAGTTATACAATAAATTTAATATATTTTGGGATACAGATGTATCTAAACTATCAAATACGGATTTCCCTATTATTAGTGATTTATATAATCAAATAGTAGAAAAGGCTAAGGATAAAAAAGGTTCATATTATAAAGATTATGATGATTTAAGTCTATTTTTAAAAGATTTAGCAACAGGCTCAGATTCATTCTTATGGAATGGACATACATCAATACAAGCTAATTCCAGATGTATATGTCTTGATACAAAAGACCTTCAGAATTCTCCTGATCATATAATTTCTACTCAGTATTTTAATATGCTTCAATGGGCATGGGAGGAGATAGTAAAGAATCCAAATGAAAGAGTTCTTCTAATCTGTGATGAGGCTTATTTAATGATAGATCCAAAAGTACCACAATCATTAGTATTTCTTAGAAATGCGGCTAAAGGTGTAAGAAAATATGAGGGTGGAATTGCTATAATATCTCACTCGGTAGTAGATTTCCTTGATCCAGAAATCAAAATGTATGGACAACCATTGTTAGATTTAGCCACATTTAAAATAATAATGGGTACAGATGGACAAAACCTTGCAGAAACTAAAAAACTTTATAACTTGACAGATGCAGAAGAAGATTTAATTATGTCAAAAAGAAGGGGACAGGCATTAATGATGATAGGATCTAAGCGATTGCAAGTACAATTTGAAATACCTGATTATAAGTTTAAATATATGGGAAGTGCAGGAGGAAGATAAAGGGTGAAATTAGCCCTTTATCTTTTAACTATGATAGCCAGTATATAAAGAAAGGGGAGAATAGTTTGGGAGCTGCATTAGTTGCGTTTTTAAAAAGATTAGCTTTACAAGCTGTTATAGATGAAGAAACAAGAGAGAATTTAGTAATGATAATTATTGCAATATTAGTGTCGGTAGTTATAATCGTTGTAACATTAGGTAGTCTTCCCTCAATATTAATTAATACTTTTGCTCAGAATATGTCTCAAGACATTAATGTTTTAGAGGATAAGGCAAAGGTGGCTGTATATCAAGATAGTATTTTTATCGTTGATGAGCTTAATAGAGAATGGATTGAAGCAATGAAATCGGAGTATGATTATTGCGATGAGTTTGAAATTATATATAACTATAGTCTCACCTGGCAGGAATTAATAGCAATAGATTCAGTATTACTTAAACAGGATTTTAGTAATATGAAGCCAAATAAGATAATCCAAATGGCATTAAAGTTTTTAGTTAGAACAGTAATAGTAGAGGAATTTGAAGTTCCAGAAGATGTAGGTCATAATAGATATTGTGATGATGATTGTGACGAAGAACATATAGAACTTGTAACAAAGAAGATAGCTATTATTAGAATTTACACTAGACATTTTGAAGATGTATTACCAGATGTAGGTATAACTGCTGAAGAAGATACTTTATTGGCATTAAATATATATAGTACAATTTCAAATATGGATATAGAAGGTAATTTTAATATTTACGATAATGTGGATTTAGCTGATTTACAAGAATATCCTGAAGGCTATGCAAATTTACCTTATTATAATCAAACAGATATAAGATGGGGATCTAATTCCTATGGGAATTCAACTATTTTCTCTGGAGGATGTGGGCCAACTTCCTTAGCCATGGTTGTATCAGGATTAATTGGTCAAAGAATTACTCCCGATATAGTGGCAGATTGGAGTTATAGAAATGGACATAGGGCAGAGGGTTCAGGTAGCTATTGGTCTTTAATGACTGAGGGTGGTAAAAACTATGGACTTAATGTTGAAGCTGTTAGTAGAAAAGATCCAAACTCTATAATTAAAGCACTTAGTGAAGGAAATCCAGTTATAGTTAGTATGGGGAAGGGGCATTTTACAAGCGGTGGTCATTTTATTGTTCTAAGAGGGATTACGGCTGATGGAAAGATTCTAGTACATGATTCAGCGAGTGTTGAAAGAAGTAATAAGGAGTGGGATCTAAGCATTATTATGAATGAAAGTAGTACTAACGGTGGAAGAAA
>CAYMGW010000275.1:2675-3763 GCA_964390085.1 uncultured Tissierella sp. | reverse complement strand
AGATAATATTTATTTTGCTCCAGATAGAAATAATTATTTATGAGATATATGCTAATCTATAAATGATTATTTAATTGTTAAAATTATGGCACGATATTTGCAATAATTATTGGCATCAAAAAAGTTTCTAAAAAATAAAGGAGGATTTCTAATGAAAAAAAAGGCTTTATTATCTGTTTTATTGATTCTAAGTATAGTTTCACTTACTGCATGTAGCGGTGGTGGGAGTTCTAACTCTTCAGAATTATATATAGCTGCAGCAAACCCTATGACAGGTGACTCAGCTCAATTCGGAGACATGAAAGCTAAAGCTATACAATTAGCATTAGATGAAGTAAATGAACAAGGTGGAATTGATGGTAAGCAAGTAAAACTAGTAGTAGGTGACGATACAGGAAATCCAAAAGAAGCACCAAACGTAGCTCAAAAATTTGCAGGAGACGATAAGATACTAGCAGTTATTGGACACTGGAATAGTTCTTGTACATTAGCAGCTAGAGGAATTTATGAGGCAGCAGGTATACCAGTTATTACAGACTCAGTAAATAAACAAATAACAGATGGAACTACACCTCATTTATACCGTATTTCATTAACTGATACTACTCAAGCAAAGAACTTAGCACAATATGCTTACAATATATTAGGAAAAAGAAATGCAGCTATTTTATTTACAGCAAATGACTTTGGTACAGGCCTTAAAAATGACTTTACTGAAGAGTTTGAAAGCTTAGGTGGGAAAGTTGTTGCCGCAGAAACATATTTTGAAGGACAATCAAAAGATTTCAGCCCTCAGCTTACAAAGATTAAAGGTCAAAACCCAGATGTAATGTTTGTTGCAGGTTATTATGTAGAAACAGCTTTAATTGCACAACAAGCAGGACCAGCAGGATTAAATGTTCCAATGATAGGGACAGAGGGAATTAGTTCCGATGAGTTAGTTAAATTAGGTGGAGAAGCTGTTGAAGGAATAAGATTTGCTGCCTTCTTCCATCCAGATGTTGAATTCCCTGGAACAAAAGAATTCGTTGAAGCCTTCAGAGCAAAATATAATAAAGAACCTGATAACTATACAGCATTAGCTTATG
>CAYMGW010000275.1:2370-2665 GCA_964390085.1 uncultured Tissierella sp. | reverse complement strand
TTATGACTCAGCGAAACTTATTCTTGAAGGTATGAAGAAAAATGGAGCAACAAGAGAAGGTATAACAAAATATTTACAAGAAGTTAAAGATTTCCCTGGAGTAGCTGGCCCTATCTCCTTTGAAAATAACGATGTAACAAGAAGCATTTTAATACTAGAAGTTAAAGACGGTAAAATCGTTTTAGCAGATGAGCAATTAAAATAAACTAATTAGGGGGCCTCTAATGGGCTCCCTAACAAAAATATTTAAGGAGGGTGATTAATATGTTTATGGAGCAGTTAAGCAACGGTATAG
>CAYMGW010000275.1:1007-2360 GCA_964390085.1 uncultured Tissierella sp. | reverse complement strand
CGGTATAGCTCTGGGTAGTATTTATGCCTTAACAGCTATAGGCTTTACAATGGTCTATGGAATCATTAGACTAATAAACTTTGCCCATGGTGATATATATATGATCGGTGCTTTCTTAACATATACAGGGTTGACTCTATTTCATATGCCAATAATGCTCGCATTTTTATTTGGAATGGCTGGAGCATCTATTTTTGGAATACTCATAGCAAAATTTGCTTATAGTCCTGTATTTAAAGCACCTAGAATAAATTTATTTCTATCTGCAATTGGAGTTGCAATATTTTTGGAAAACTTCGCCATGCTAATATGGGGTCCAGAGACTCAATCGTTTCCAACAGTAATAAACAATAAAGTATTTAGTTTTATAGGCATTAGAGTTAATACTATTCAGTTAATAATATTAGGTACAACTATTGTTTTAGTAGCAATATTAACTTATATAGTTCAATACACAAAAATTGGTAGGGCAATGAGATGTGTATCTCAAGATATGGATGTTTCAAGACTTATGGGAATTAACACAAACAAGGTAGTATATTTTACATTTGGACTTGGCTCTGCTCTTGGAGCAGCTGCAGGTACATTAGTAGGGATATATTACAAGGCTGCCTATCCTATGATGGGTTATGTACCTGGACTAAAGGCATTTATTGCAGCTGTAATAGGAGGTATAGGTAGTATTCCAGGTGCTATGCTTGGTGGACTAATAATGGGGATATCAGAAAGTTTAGGTGCAGCATATATATCTTCTGGATATAGAGATGCTATAGCCTTTATAATTTTAATAATTATACTTCTATTAAAACCTGAAGGGTTGCTAGGTAAAGGAATTAAAGAAAAGGTATAGGAGGTGGGTAAAAATGAGCAATATTCTAAAAGTTTTATTTAATTTAGTATTATATTCAGCCATATTATATGTAGGAATCATTGTACTTTCAAAGGTATTTGATATAGGTATAAAGAAGTTTATGGTTTTTGATAATAAAAAGAGAAAGTTAGCAACTTATGTGTTTTTAGTATTAGGAGCATTATTGCCTTTAATTTTAGCTAACAATACCTATGCACTTAGGACAAGCGTATTAGTATTAATATATATAGTATTAGCATTAAGCTTAAACTTTGTTCTTGGATTTGCAGGACAGCTTTCCATGGGACACTCTGCATTCTATGCTGTAGGAGCATATACTACTGCTATTCTTACAGTAACTTATCAAGTGCCTTTTTGGATTGCATTACTTTGCAGTGCAATTGTTTCTGCAATATTTGGATTACTCTTAGGTATACCTACATTAAGATTAAAAGGAGATTATTTAGCTATTACAACAATAGGTTTTGGTGAAATATTAAGAT
>CAYMGW010000275.1:0-997 GCA_964390085.1 uncultured Tissierella sp. | reverse complement strand
TCCTTCACAAGAGGACCTGCTGGGATACCAGGAATTCCATCACCTAAAATATTTGGCTATACTATAAGCACTAACACAGGATACTATTATATATTATATATTCTAGCACTTTTGACCATCTTTATATCATATAGGCTATTAAACTCTAGATTAGGAAGAGGATTAATAGCTGTAAAAGATGATGAAGTAGCGGCAGAAGCAATGGGAATAAGTCCAACTTTCCTAAAAATACTTGCCTTTGTTTTAGCAGCTGCTATAGCTGGATTAGTTGGTGGTATATTTGCGTCCTTTATTCACTATGTAAATCCAGATAACTTTACTTACATGGAATCCGTAGTAATATTAACAATGGTAGTATTAGGTGGTGTAGGAAGTATACCTGGTATTATTGTAGGTGCAACAGTGTTAACTATATTGCCTGAGGCATTGAGAAGTATATCCACATACAGATATGCAATATATGGTATATTGCTAATATTGATGATGATAGTAAGACCTCAAGGAATTATTAGCATGTCTAGTCTAAAAGGAGGTGCAAAAAATGAGAATTCTCGAAGCTAAAGAAGTTACAAAGTCTTTTGGAGGATTAGTAGCTGTAAACAAGGTAGACTTTCATATAGACGAAGGAGAAATAGTAAGCCTAATAGGTCCTAATGGAGCAGGTAAAACAACATTTTTCAATTCAATCACTGGAATATATGAACCTACATCTGGAGAAGTTAAATTTCTAGGAGAAAAGATTAAAAAATCTAAACCTCATGAAATAACAAAAATGGGAATCGGCAGAACATTCCAAAATATAAGATTATTCAGCACTATGACAGTACTTGAGAATGTAATGGTAGGACAATATTGTAGGACATCATCAAATTTATTGGCTACTATATTAAAATCTCCTAAGCTTGTAAAAGAAGAAAAAAAAGTTGAAGAAAAAGTCATGGAAATTTTAGACTTCTTGGAATTAACTCATTTAAAAGATGAAATAGCTACTAGCCTG
>CAYMGW010000274.1:0-3828 GCA_964390085.1 uncultured Tissierella sp. | reverse complement strand
AAAGATGATACAACTACAGTATATGAAAATTTAGATGATGCTAAAAAAATTGATGATAAATTTCAGACTGGTGATATTGTAAAAATAGAAATTACACCAAAGGATTTTGGCAGAATAGCTGCTCAAACTGCTAAACAAGTAGTTATACAGAGGATAAGAGATGCTGAGAGAGATGTAATTTACGATGAGTTTATCAATAGGGAAAATGAAATAATTACAGGTTTAGTTCAAAGAATTAGTAAAAACAATGTATATATAGATTTAGGAAAAACTGAGGGAGTATTACCGCCTTCTGAACAAATGGAAGGTGAAGAGTATAACCAAGGAGATAGATTAAAATTACTTATATCGGAAGTCAAAAAAACAACAAAGGGACCTCAGATAATATTATCTAGATCTCATCCAAACCTTGTAAAGAGACTATTTGAATTAGAAGTTCCTGAAATTAGTGATGGAGTAGTTGAGATATATTCAATATCTAGAGAAGCAGGCTCTAGAACTAAAATTTCGGTTTTTTCTAAAGATCCTAATGTAGATCCACTTGGGTCATGTGTAGGGTTTAAGGGAAGTAGAGTAAAAGTTATAGTAGATGAACTAAAGGGTGAGAAAATAGATATTGTAATTTGGAGCAAAGATATTGGAGAATTTATTGCAAATAGTTTAAGTCCTTCTAAAGTATTAAATGTAATAGCTAATGAAAAGGAAAAATCTGCTGTCGTAGTAGTACCAGATTATCAACTTTCCTTAGCTATAGGCAAAGAAGGCCAAAATGCTAGATTAGCAGCTAAATTAACAAATTGGAAGATAGATATAAAATCAGAATCACAATATAATCAAGAGATTGAGTAAGAGGTGATTATATGAAAAAGAAAAAAGTTCCCTTAAGGAAATGTGTTGCTTGTGGTGAGGGAAAACCTAAAAAAGAATTAATAAGAATAGTGAAAAATAGTGAGAATGAAGTAAGTGTGGATGTAACTGGTAAAATGAATGGACGTGGAGCTTATATATGTTCTAACATTGAATGTCTAGCACTTGCACAAAAAGGTAAAAAATTATCTAGGGCATTAGAGGTTGAAGTAACAAATGATGTATACGAAGATTTAAAGAAGATAATTGAATCTAGATAAAAATAGAAATATCACCTTTAAATATAATAGGGGGGTATATAATATGAAAAAAATTAGAATATATGAATTGGCTAGAGAATTAGGAATTAGCAGTAAGGATTTAATTGAAAAAATATCTAGTTTGGATATAGTTGTAAATAACCATATGAGCACTTTAGAAAATGAAGAAGCAAAGATAATAAAATCATTATTGGAAAATGAAAAAGGCAAACTAGAAGAAAAATTTGATAATATAGATGAAAGTAATGAACATAATAAAAATCCTAATATTAAAAAAACTGTTGAAAAAGACAAAAAAGATATTGAAGAAAATGAAATTAAAGCTAATACTAAGCAAAAGAATAAAAAAGAAATAAGTAAAAATAGCGGAAAGAATCATGCTATAACTAAAGAAAGCAATAAAATTAGTAAAGAAGGGAATGAGCTTGTTATAGAAATTGAAGATAATATCATTGTAAAAGATTTAGCAGATAAAATAGGCGTGAGTCCATCACAGGTAATTTCAAAATTAATTGGATTAGGTGTAATGGTAAATCAAAATCAATCTATAGACTCAGACATTGCAATTATAGTTGCTGAAGAATTTGGTATTGAGTTAACAGTAAAGGAAGTTTCAGAAGAAAATCATGAATCAATAAAAGATGAGTTTAATCTAGACTATGAAGATGACCCTGAGGATTTAAAAGTTAGAGCACCTATAGTAACTGTAATGGGCCACGTAGACCATGGTAAAACATCTTTATTAGATGCTATTAAGGAAACTAGTGTAACTAAATCTGAAGCTGGAGGAATTACACAGCATATAGGTGCCTATGCTGTAAATATTAATAATAAAAAGATATGTTTTTTAGATACTCCAGGCCATGAGGCATTTACATCTATGCGTGCTAGAGGTGCACAGGTAACAGATATTGCTGTACTAGTAGTTGCTGCTGATGATGGTGTGATGCCTCAGACTATAGAGGCTATAAACCATGCTAGGGCCGCTAATGTTCCAATAATTGTAGCAATTAATAAAATAGATAAACCTACAGCAAATATAGATAGAATTAAACAAGAATTAGTAGAGAATGGTTTAGTTCCTGAAGATTGGGGCGGAGATACTATAACAGTACCAGTATCAGCTAAAAATCGTCAAGGAATAGAAGATTTACTTGAAATGATATTACTTGTTGCAGAGATGCAAGAACTAAAGGCTAATCCAAATAGAAATGCAGTAGGTACAATTGTAGAAGCTCAACTTGATAAAGGTAAAGGCCCTCTAGCTACTGTATTAGTACAAAAGGGAACATTACAAGTAGGAGATATGGTTGTTTCTGGTTCTTCTTTTGGTAGAGTTAGAGCTATGCTTGATGATAAAGGTAAAAGAGTGAAAAAAGCTGGTCCATCAATACCAGTTGTAATCCTAGGATTATCTGAAGTTCCAAACGCAGGAGATTTATTATATGCAGTAGATGATGAAAAAACTGCTAGATCATTAGGTGAGAAGCATAAGGAGATTGTTCGAGCAGAGCAAATGAAATCTGATCAAAAAGTATCTTTAGACGATTTATTTGAAAGAATAAAGCTAGGTGAAATTAAAGATTTAAATATTATAATAAAAGGTGATGTTAGAGGATCCATTGAGGCTTTAAAACAGTCTCTTGAAAAACTTGACACTGATGAAGTAAAAACCAATATTATACATGGCGGTGTAGGAGGAATTACTGAGTCTGATGTTATGCTTGCTTCTGCATCTAATGCAATTGTTGTTGGCTTTAATGTTAGACCTAATTTAAATGCTATTGAAGTAGCTAAAAGGGAAAAAGTAGATATTAGAACATATAGAGTAATTTATGAGGCAATTGAAGATATTCAAGCAGCTATTAAAGGTATGCATGCACCAAAAATTGTTGAAGAAGTAATAGGTAGAGCTGAGGTTAGAGCTACATTTAGATTACCTAATGGAAGTACTATAGCCGGTATTTATGTATTAGATGGCAAGATAACTAGAAATTCAAAAATAAGACTTCTTAGAAATGATATAGTAACCTTTGAAGGTGGTGTATCATCCCTAAAGAGATTTAAAGATGATGCGAGAGAAGTTTTATCGGGTTATGAAGCAGGATTAGGATTAGAAAATTATAACGATATTAAAGATGGAGATTTATTAGAAGCTTACGTTCTAAAAGAAGTAGAGAGATAGAGGTGAGGAAATGAACAATAAAAGACTCAATCGAATTTCTGAAGAAGTAAAAAGAGTTGTTTCAGAATTGATTTATAACGGTCTGAAAGATCCACGAGTTAATTCCATGACAACTATAACAAAGGTAGAAGTAACTAGAGATTTAAGATATGCAAAAATTTATGTTTCAGTATTTGGAAATAAAGAGGAGAAGGAAAATACCCTAGCTGGTTTAGAAAGTGCTAAAGGATATATTAGAAAAGAAATTGGTACTAGAATTGATTTAAGATATGCTCCTGAACCAATTTTTACTCTAGATGAGTCTATAGAACAGGGAATTTATATGTCTAAACTGATTGAAGAAGTTAATAAGAACTCTAGTGTATATGAGGAAAATAAAGATGAAGAATAATATTGAAAATTTCTTTGATTTAGCAATAGAAAAAATTAAATCCAGTGAAAATATTTATATTGCCTCTCATATTCAGCCAGATGGTGATAATATTGGTTCTATGCTTGCATTAGGTATGGCAATTA
>CAYMGW010000273.1:2207-3832 GCA_964390085.1 uncultured Tissierella sp. | reverse complement strand
AGCTTGCTTGATTAGAGGCTCTTGCATAGCACAGTTTGTGCTAAAGAATGCAGTATCTTTACCGTATTTCTCTACTTGTCTTGGAACATCTTCTAGTATAAATTGTTGTGCACCGTTAACTCCTGCATCAGAAGTTGGGTCTGGAGCATCTACTTCAACGAATTCAATTCCTAATTCAGCACAAGTTTCTTTGAATATATCTCTTCTAGCTGCTAATAATTCATAGGACATATGTCTTGGGAAGGAATAATGTATAAATGTCTTAGCTCCCATTTCTTTAGCCATATGAATTACAGATTCACCACGTTGAAGCTGGTCTAGTTCAAGAGCTATATCTGCACGAGCAGCAATTAATTCAGGGTCTTCATGAGGTACACCTAAGATAAATAACATATCTGGTCTAGTTTCTTTAACCTTGTCTATAGCTGCTGCAGCTCCAGGAACTGCTTGAACGAAAACTATAGCTTTAACACTTTCGTCTGCTGCCAATGAAGCAACTTGAGCAATAGTTGTTTCTTGTTCTTGTGAGAACTTATCAGGATAAGTAATATGTTTGATCATATCGCCATATTTAGCGACCATTTTTTCACCGGCACGGAACTCTTCTTCACCTTGAGATACAGTACCAGTTACGATGCCGATTTTATAATCAGTACCACCTGATGTAGTTTTAGTTCCACAGCCAGCTAAGCTAAGTACTAGCACAGCCACTAGAAGCAATGTAATAAATTTTTTCATAGCTACTCCCCCTTAATTTTTATTATAAAAAAAGCCCATTTACTGTTAGGGCTTATATTAAGTGTACAAGAACATATTACAGATATTATGTCTTAGCAAGATAGCTTGTTCTTGTATATATTTAATTTATTAAATGGGAAGTAAAAATATTCCTATTATTTATTAAGTAAGTATTCTCATCTTTTCAATTCTATTTTTTTCTATTTTTTCTATTATAAACTTAATGTTTTCATATTCAATTACCTCATTTTCTTCAGGGAAACGATCTAAGATACCAATAATAAATCCACCTATTGAGTCAAAGTCCTCAGACTCTATATTGGTTCCTATCATTTCATTTAAGAGGTCAAGCTTTGTGCTACCATCTACTAGATATTCATCTTCTTTGATTACTTCTATATCTTCGTGTTCCTCATCATATTCATCTTTGATCTCACCTACGATTTCTTCTACCAGGTCTTCAGTAGTAACCATTCCAACGGTGCCGCCATATTCATCTAGGATAATAGCTACGGGAATTCTATTTAATCTCATTTCATCGAAAAGTTCTGCAGTTGACTTGAATTCATAGGTAAAATAAGCAGGTCTCATTATATCTTTTAAATTGAAGTTTTCCTTATTGTCAACATAAAGTATTAGGTCTTTTACATGCATTATCCCAACTATATCATCTATATCTTCATCATATACTGGAATTCTAGAGAAATTCTCTTCTTTTAAAAATTCTAATAGTTCTTCATAAGTGGAATTTATATTGACTACTGCCATATTAGTCCTAGGTGTCATTACATCCTTAGCTTGAGAATCACCAAATTCAAAAACATTGTAAATCATCTGTCTTTCTTCCCCTTCTAGGACTCCTTCTTCATGACTTACACAAACGGAAC
>CAYMGW010000273.1:0-2197 GCA_964390085.1 uncultured Tissierella sp. | reverse complement strand
TTACATTTACTATGGTTTTTAATTCATCTTCTGTAATTAGAGGCTGGGTTCCAGTTTTGGTACCCCCTAGCAATTTAACTATACCATTAGTTATAAAGGTTAAGATAGAAATAAGAGGCCTAAACACTATTGTTATAAAGTTAATAGGCTTAGCAACTCTAATAGATGTTTTTTCTGAATTTTGTGCAGCTAATGATTTAGGTGTGACTTCACCAAATACCAATATTAATATAGTCATAACAATTGTAGAAATTAAAGTACCTTTGCTACCATATAAGTCAATAGCTATAGATGTGGCTATTGCAGAAGCTCCTATATTTACTATATTATTTCCTATTAGAATAGCTCCTAATAATTTATTTGGATTTTCAGTAAGATTACTAATTAATTTTGAATTTTTTTCATTATCCTCAACCATACGTCTTAATCTAATTTTAGATAAAGAAACAAGGGCTGTTTCCGAGGCAGAGAAAAAAGCAGAAAGGCCAATAAGAATAAATAAAATAATAAATTCCCAAAACAAATGGTCTGACAATAATATCACACTCCAATTAAATATAGATTAGTTTTATAAAAATGTTATACCATATTATACCACATTATTTTAACACTACTATAGTATACATTAATATTATTGAGTATTTTAGAGATAATAAACAAAAATAAATATTTAATCTATTATTTAATGGAAAAATTTGATATTATTAGAGTTAAGAACGTATTGGAATGGGGGGTTAATATGTTAAAGTTTAAAGATTACAAATATGAAAGACCAGATTTATCTAAGATTACTGATGAATTTAATGAGCTTTTAAAGAGATTTAATGAAGCAAGCTCCTTTGAAGAACAAAATGAAGTAATGAAGGAAATAAACAAAGTAAGAAACCATGTAGATACTATGGCTACTTTAGTGAGCATTAGACATTCCATAGATACTGAAGATGAATTTTATGCAAAGGAAAATGACTTTATTGATGAGAATAGACCAAAATTTGAAAATTTAGTGTCTAAATTTTATAAGGAACTCGTCAATTCTAAATTTAGAGAAGAACTAGAAAAGGCTTGGGGAAAACAAGTATTTACCTTAGCAGAATTACAATTACAAACTTTTTCAGAAGAGATAATTGAAGATTTAATAAAAGAAAACAAACTTGCAACTGAATATGATAAATTAGTTGCTTCTGCTAAAATAAATTTTGAAGGTGAAATAAGAAATCTAAGTCAAATGAGTCCTTTTACAGAATCTAAGGATAGAGGTATGAGAAAAAGGGCAACAGAGGCTACATCTGGATTCTTTAAGGAAAATGAAAAAGAATTTGATAGAATTTATGATGAATTAGTTAAAGTTAGAGATAAGATGGCTAAGACCTTAGGATTTTCTAATTATGTAGAGATGGGATACAAAAGACTAGGCAGGTCAGATTATGATGCTAATATGGTTGCTAATTATAGAAAACAAGTATATGAGGATTTAGTTCCAGTAGTTGCTGAATTAAAGGATAGACAGAGAAAAAGACTTGGACTTAAAGAGATGAAATATTATGATGAACCTTTGGAATATTTAACAGGAAATGCAACTCCAAAGGGAGATCCCGATTGGATTCTTGAAAATGGAAAGAGAATGTATAGAGAATTATCTCCAGAAACTGATGAATTCTTTACATTTATGGTAGAGAGAGAATTATTGGATTTAGTTAGCAAAAAAGGAAAGATGGCTGGTGGATATTGTACTATTATACCAGAATATAAATCACCATTTATATTTTCCAATTTCAACGGAACTTCTGGAGATATTGATGTACTAACTCATGAAGCAGGTCACGCTTTCCAAGTATATTTAAGTATGGGATTTGAAGTACCTGAATATAGTTTCCCAACTTATGAAGCTTGTGAAATCCACTCAATGAGTATGGAATTTATTACTTGGCCATGGATGGAACTTTTCTTTCAAGATGAGGTAGATAAATATAAGTTCAGTCATTTAGCTGGTGCAATAAACTTTATACCTTATGGGGTAACAGTGGATGAGTTCCAACATTATGTATATAGTAATCCAACTGCTACACCAGAGGAAAGAAAGGCTAAATGGAGAGATATAGAGAAGAGGTATCTGCCATTTAGAGATTATGAAGATAATAGCTTCTTAGATAAAGGTGGATATTGGTTTAGACAAGGACATATATTCAGCACTCCATTC
>CAYMGW010000272.1:0-3853 GCA_964390085.1 uncultured Tissierella sp. | reverse complement strand
ATAGACCACAAATGTCTACAGTTAGACCAGGAGTTATGGAAAAGGCTAAATATGACGAAAATAGAACAGGTAATATAGTTAAGTTTACTCCAGAATTAAAGGATGAAGATATAAGGGCTAAGGTTACTGAAGTAGTTAAAGGCGGAAAAGCAGAGGTACAATTAGAAGAATCCAAGATAATAGTATCTGGTGGTAGAGGACTTGGAAATCCAGAAGGATTTAAACTAATTGAAGAGCTAGCTAAAAAACTTGGTGGAGTAGTAGGTGCTTCTCGTGCTACAGTTGACTCTGGTTGGATAGAGCATAATCATCAAGTAGGACAAACAGGTAAAACTGTTAGACCATCACTTTATGTTGCTTGTGGTATTTCAGGAGCTATTCAGCATTTAGCTGGTATGCAGGAATCCAAGGTTATAGTAGCTATAAATAAAGATGCAGATGCTCCTATATTCAAGGTTGCGGATTATGGTATAGTTGGAGATGTTTATGAAATATTACCAGAGCTTATAGAAGCTTTAGATAATGTAGATGATATAATGGATGCTTTTAAGGCAATGAACAAATAACAATTGACAATTAAAACATAAAAGACTCTCATTCTAAGTGAATCAAAAAACTAATGTTAGAATTACAATTAATGATTAAAAATTACGAAGTTTCTGAAAGGTTTACAAAGAAAATCGATTGTGTTATAATTTTCTTTGAAATGATATACGATTAAGCATAAAGTTTCGCTATTAAAACTATAGGGAGGTTTTGTTTAATGTCAAAAGAAAGTTTAAATCCATTAGAAAGTGCTCAGTTGCAAGTTAAACATGCTTGCGATAAGTTAGGACTTGAGCCAGCAGTTTACGAATTACTTAAAGAACCACAAAGAATAATTGAAGTTTCAATTCCAGTTAAGATGGATGATGGAACTGTAAAGGTATTCAAAGGATACAGGTCATCACATAATACAGCTATAGGACCTGCTAAGGGTGGAGTTAGATTACATCCAGGAGTTAATCCAGATGAAGTTAAAGCTTTATCAATTTGGATGACATTCAAATGTGGAGTTATGGGTGTACCATATGGTGGAGGAAAAGGTGGAATCACTGTTGACCCACTTAAATTATCCCAAGGTGAATTAGAAAGACTATCCAGAGGATATATTCAAGGACTTTATAAGTACTTAGGAGAGAAAATAGACGTTCCTGCTCCAGACGTAGGAAGTAACGGACAAGTAATGGCTTGGATGGTAGACGAATATATTAAATTAACAGGTGGCCACAATTCACTAGGCGTAATCACTGGTAAACCAGTTGCATGGGGTGGATCACAAGGAAGAAATGAAGCTACTGGATTTGGTGTTTCTGTTATAGCAAGAGAAGCAGCAAGAGAACTTGGTATGGATATGACTAAGATAACAGTTGCTATTCAAGGTTTCGGAAACGTAGGTAGATTTACAGTTAAAAATGTACAACGTCAAGGTGCAAAGATTGTTGCATTAGCTGAATGGGCTCCATCAGTTGGAACTTATGCATTATACAATGAAGATGGATTAGATTTCAATGATATGTTAGCTTATTTCAATGAGCATAGAAATTTAGTAGATTATCCAAAGGCAAAAATGATTTCTTTAGATGAATTCTGGAAACTTGATGTAGATATGCTAATACCAGCTGCATTAGAAAATGCTATTACAGAAGATGTAGCAAAAGTAGTAAAGGCTAAAATAATCTGTGAAGCAGCTAATGGTCCTGTTACTCCAGGTGCAGACGTTGTATTAAAAGAAAGAGGAATTCCAGTTACTCCAGATATTTTAACAAATGCTGGTGGAGTTACAGTTTCTTACTTTGAATGGGTACAAAACCTATATGGCTACTACTGGTCAGAAAAAGAAGTAGAAGAAAAACAAGAAGTTGAAATGGTTAAAGCATTCAACGAAATTTGGAAACTTAAAAACGAATATAATGTTACAATAAGAGAAGCTGCATATATGCTTTCAGTTAAGAAAGTAGCAGAAGTAATGAAATTAAGAGGATGGTATTAATAAAAAAACTGGCTTAGGCCAGTTTTTTTTATAAGGAATAGGAAAGTTTTACTTTACTATTTTATTTGACAATATACATATAATTACGTATAATGGGTTACAATAACTAAATGACCGACCAGTCGGTCATTTATATTTTGATAATTAGGAGGACTAGAATGCTATCGAAATTTAGTGTAAAAAGACCCTATACAGTAGTTGTAGCTGTAATTTTAGTATTGATACTAGGTGTTGTATCCTTTATTAATTTACAAACAGATTTACTTCCTAGTATTGATTTACCATATCTATTAGTCATGACTTCATATCCAGGGGCAAGTCCAGAAGAAGTAGAAATGGTAGTAACAAAGCCCATTGAGCAAGTAGTCGCTACTACTAGCAATATAAAAAATATTAGCTCAGTTTCCAGAGAAAATTCATCCGTAGTTATATTAGAATTTAATAATGATGTTAATATAGATTCTGCTATAATAGAAATCGATAGCAATATTGATTTAATCAAAGGGGCATGGAATGATTCAGTTGGTTCTCCTATGATTATAAGATTAAACCCAGATATGTTACCAATAATGGTTTCATCTATAGATGTAAAAGACATGGAGGTAGCTGAGATATCTGATTTTGCAAGCCAAAAAATAATTCCTCAATTGGAAAGTGTAAATGGAGTTGCATCTGTTTCAGGAGTAGGGCTTATTGAAGAAAAGATAGAAGTAATTATTAATGAAGATAAAATAGAGAATTTGAATAAGAGAATTTTAGATAAAGTGGATTCCAAGCTTTCAGAAGCAGGAGAACAGTTAGAAAAGGCTAAAAGAGAAATTGAAGATGGTAAAGCTAAGCTAGCATCTGAAGAAAAGAAGCAAAATGAAAAATTAGCAGAAGGGGAAAAGACCATAGCCATTGCTAAAGAGAAAATATCCCAAGGAGAAGCAGGTATTGATACTGGGTTAGTAGAGTTAAATAAAAATAAAATTAACCTACAAAATATATTAAATGAGATAAATAAAAAAGAAGAAGAATTAATTTCTGCAGAAAAGAAATTATCATCTCTAGAGATAATTTTAAATGAGGAAGATAAAGCAAAATTAGCAGCTATTCAAGCGGGTTTAAAGGAAATTTCACAAAAGAAAGAAGAAACAAAGGCGGGACTTTTAGCAATAGAATCTAAGATTGAAGGATTAGGAAAAGAAAAGGCTAATATTGAAGAAAAGAAAAAAGAAATAAATATACAAGAAGAACAAATAGCTAAAGGTAAAGATACATTGACAAGTGAAATGAATAAGGCAAGGTCGAAGCTTGTTAGTGGAGAAAAGACATTAAACGAAAAAGTAGCCGAGTTTGAAAAGGCTCGTGAAGAAACATTTGAGAAAGCATCTTTGGAAGGTGTAATATCTAAAAAGATGATTTCAGGTATATTAGCAGCGCAAAATTTTTCTATGCCAGCTGGGTATGTTTCTGAGAAAGGAACTGATTATTTAGTTAAAGTTGGAGACAAGATAAAAAACATAGATGAGATGAAAAAACTACTTTTATTTGATACGGGAGAAGATGGAATAGGTAAAATTCATTTAGAAGATGTTGCAGATATTAATTATAAAGATAATTCTAAGGATATATATGCAAAGGTAAATGGAAATAACGCAGTAATATTAACTTTCCAGAAACAAAGTAATTTTTCTACTGCAGAGGTATCAGATAGTATAAGAGAAAAGATGGAGAAGTTGTCAGCTGAAAATATTGGATTAAACTTTACTGCCTTAATGGATCAGGGAGTTTATATTGATATAGTAGTAGACTCAGTACTAGATAATTTAATTTATG
>CAYMGW010000271.1:0-3864 GCA_964390085.1 uncultured Tissierella sp. | reverse complement strand
TCATGTGTTACTTTTATAATTCAAAGTTTCTCACACTGTTTAGTTGTCTAGGTTCTTTGTCTACCTCGTTGAGGTGACTTACTTAGTATAGCAAACTTTCCGTTTGCTGTCAACTGTTTTTTTAACTTTTTATTCTTTAGTTTTTCACTAAAGTGTTTAAAAGTCTTGGCGCTGACAATATATAACTATACACTGTTTTTATTTGTTTGTCAATAATTATTTAGAATTTTTTTTACCTTTTTTATATATCCTTTTATATTAATTAAATTAATAATTACTACTTGATTTATAGATATTTTATATTGTAATTTTTTTTATATCTTTGTTAGAATAATTATGGAATTATATATATTATTTGTTACAATAGAGTTGGAGTAATAATTTAAAAGAGGTGATAGAATGGATTTTAGACAATTAGAAACATTTGTTGAAGTTGCAAAATTAAAAAGTTTTTCCAAAGCAGCTGAGAGGCTTTTTATTACTCAACCTACTGTGACTAATCATATTCAAAATTTAGAAAAAGAGCTTGGTACTCTATTGATAAATAGATTTGGTAAAAAAATTACATTGACTGATGCTGGTAATCTATTATATAAATACGCCATAAATATATTAAATTCTTGTGAAATGGCAAAGTTTGATTTAGCTTCTTATCAAGGTAAAATACAGGGACATTTACATATCTACTCAAGCTCTGTTCCTAGAAAATACTTGCTTCCCACTATAATTAAAAACTTTTTAACAACATATCCTGATGTTTCATTTACAGTAGGAGATAAGGATTCTAAAAAAGTTGTGAAAGGTATTCTAGATGGTGAAACTGATTTTGGAATTTTAGGGGCTAGGTTTTCTTCAAGTAATCTGAAATATATTGATTTAATGGAAGATAAATTAGTTTTAATTACTCCCAATTCTCCTAAATTCCCCGATGATAATTTTTCTTTTATTGATAAGGATGTATTATTTAAAGAAAAAATCATATTTAGAGAAGAAGGTTCTGGTACTAGGGCTTTAGTTGAAAATGTATTCGAAAAAAATAAGTTTCCTATAAATAAACTAAATATAGCTGCTTATGTTGAAGATACAGAGGCAATTAAAGAGCTAGTTTCCCTTGGTATAGGTATTAGCTTCTTATCTGAAAAAGCTGTACAAAGTGATTTGATGCTTGGAAAATATAAAGTCTTTTATGTTAAGGATATGGATTTTATTAGAAAATTTTATTTTGCTTTTCATAAAAGTAGACAGCTATCTCCACTCAGCGAAGCTTTTAAAAATTATGTCTTGGAATTTATAAAAGACCAGAATAAATAATTCGTCTGGTCTCTTATAGTTTTTTTATATTGTTTTTGTATGCAAAGATTGCGGCTTGAACCCTATCATTTAAATCAAGTTTCTTAAATATATTTGATACATGATTCTTTACAGTTTTTTCACTAATATATAATCTATCAGCAATGTCTTTATTATTTAAGCCTTCAGCAATTAAAATGAGTACTTCATACTCTCTTTTTGTTAATGAATTAATCTTATCAATACTAACATTGAAGTATTCATCATAATTGGAAGATCTACTAACTAAATCTGCAACACTAGGCTGTATATATTTTTCCCCTTTTGCTACATCCCTAATGCCTTTAATTAAACTGTCTGCACTTGAATCTTTTAACATATATCCATTTGCACCTAATTTTAATGTTTTTAAAATATATTCCTTATCTTCATGTATAGTAAGAATAATTACCTTTGATTTTATCCCCATATCTTTAAATTTTCTAAGGGTTTCTATTCCATTTAATTTAGGCATATTTATGTCTAATAATATTATATCTGGGTTCAATTCCATAGCCATGTTAAAAGCTTCCTCACCATCGCCTGCTTGTCCAATAACAGCTATATCGCTTTCTAATTCTAGTATTTGTTTTATTCCTTCTCTTATTAATGCGTGGTCATCTGCAATTACAACCTTGATTGTTTTATCCTTCATCATTTACTCCTCCTCATTTAAAGGTATGAATAAGCTTATTTTAGTTCCTAAATTTGAAGAAGATGTTATATGTAGGTTTCCGTTTAGCAATTCAACTCTCTCTTTTATATTCATTAATCCAAATCCACTTGATACTGAATTAAACCCCTGTCTATAATTTTCCGGATCAAATCCTATACCATCATCTATAATAGATAAATTAATTTTAGTTAAAGATTTCTCAATTATAATAGAAGTGGATTTTGCTTTTGAATGTTTTCTAATATTGCTTAAAGATTCTTGAGTAATCCTAAAAATGGCTATTTGTATAGCTGATTCTAAATCACTAAAAGATCCATATGTCTTAAGGGTTACCTTTATTCCAGTGTCTTCTTCAAAAATTGATATATATCTTTCTAATGTGGGAATAAGTCCAAGATCATCTAAAGACATAGGTCTTAAATCATATATTATTTTTCTCACATCTTTTAAAGTCCCTCTAATGACGCCTTTTAAATTGTGAAGCTCATTTTTAGCCCTATTTCTATCCATCTCTAATAATCTTTCGCATAATTCAGCTTTTACAATGACATTTGCTAAAGATTGAGCTGGGCCATCATGCATATCCCTGGCTACCCTACTTCTTTCTTCTTCCTGTGCCTCAATAATTTTAATGCTTAAGTAATGTTTTTTACTTAGTTCATCTACGGTTGCTGCTATATTCCCCGCATTACCAGCCAAATACTCTGTAGCAACAGTTATTTGTTTATTAATATTTTCTGCTTTTTTATATACCTCATAAGAGTTTTTTAATCTAAGCTCAATTTCCTTTCTTCTGTCTATCAGATTTTTTTCTTCTTCCCTTTTCAACAAAAGCTCTATTCTAATTCCATTAGCTAAATCATATGCATCTTTTATGTCATTTTCATCATACAACTTAAAATTCTTGCTTTTATTAGATAGATTACCACGACTTCTTCTATCAAGTTCCTCTAGTCTTTCTACTTGAGCAAGTACATCTGTAATTTTAACTTGTAAAGACTTAAGTTCATCTTCTAATCTCTTACATTCTAATCTTGAATGATTAACAATCTCAATTATCTCAGTTTTGCTTCCTTTTATGGAATCTATAGTAGCCTCCAATATTTCATTCAATCTTTTAATACTTACCTGTTTAGATCCCATAATATACTAAACCTCTAAATTTTGGATTTCTTCTATCTCGTCCTCTGATAATATTTTTTTAAGGTCTATTAAAATTAAAAGCCTTTTTTCATCTAACTTTCCTACACCAGTTATATATTTTTTATTAACACCACTAATGAATGAAGGTGCAGGATCTATTTGTTCATCGTTCAGCCTAACTGTTTGAGATGCTTCGTCTACTATAAACCCAATTTCTTTTTCATCTAGACTAATAACTATAATTCTAGTGTCTTTTGTTACTTCAGCTTGTCCTAATAATAATCTTTTCTTCAAATTAATAACTGGTATAACATTTCCTCTATAATTTATAACTCCTTCAATAAATGATGGCGTATTTGGTAGAGAAATAGATTCCTCATAAGGTCCAATCTCTTTTACATTCATTATGTCAATACCAAATTCACCTTTACCTAATTTAAATACTACATATTGGTTTTCAGCCATAGACTATACCCCCTTTTATTTTTTACAAATACATTTTAATAAAATAAATACAAAATAATACTACTTATCCAAGGCTTCACAGACTTTTTGTTCTAATATTATTCCATATTTACTATTTTTCTTTTTAGCTACTCCAAAATATTCTTTAAGTTTCATATTAAAATTTAGCTTTTCCCCAAATATAATGGTTTCTAAGGAATTCCTGACTTTATTAATTACAAAGCTTTCATCATTATCCCAACCATTATTTA
>CAYMGW010000270.1:0-3886 GCA_964390085.1 uncultured Tissierella sp. | reverse complement strand
GCTTGGTGGTGTGAGAGGACGGTAATTAAAATAATTAATTACCTCCTACTCGATTTGTTTGTAGACAGAAAGGGCATAAATAATTTGACAAAAGGTGATACGCTGAAAAGTATGGAAATGTAGATAAATGTCGGAAAATTATGGCTTTGATTCATAGATTGCATTTTAGATAGATGATACAATAGAAAAAGGGGAAGGGGGGAGAACATGAGAAAGAATATCGAAGAATACAAGAACATTTGGTACATGCAGGAGTTCCAGGACCTTTTAGAATATAAACAGACATTTAATTAAGTAAGTATTTTGTTTTGTGCCGGATTAAATAAAAATATTTTAATAAATTGTATCTTAAGTGAAGGAAGTGGATATATGCTGACATTAATTATATCTGAATTGAAAACCAGATTTAAAAATCCTATTACATGGTTTATAATCTTACTTTTATGCACCTTGTCAGGACTAAATTTATTGGAAGCTCAAAAAGAACAAATTGCTAGACCCTTTGTAGGACATAATGTTGTAGGATTTAATAGTAGGTATTCTAATTGGGCAGAAAGACATATAAATAATATACAAAAGGAAGCCTATCCTATAGTATATGAATCATTAAAGCTTTATGATAGTTTAGATTTAGATGCAGAAGAAGCAATTTCGAAAAAAGATTATCGTGAAATGGTGAGGTTAATCTCTCTTTGGAATTTAATGTGCATAAAAATGGATAGTTTATCTGTGGACCCTATTAGCGATATTATGTTAAAAAATGATATTTATGAAATGTGGCTAGATGTAAGTAATGGTATAACCTATGAGTCAGTTGACTTTAGGCCTGTTATAGATGGTGGGAAAAAAGATAGTTATAAATTATTACTAGGTGCTAAATATCATCATAACATTTATGTCAATAATATTGAACCAATTTATAATGATGAGGTGAATAATGTAAGTGCAATTTATGGATACTTTTTTAAAGTCGTTCCAATAATTATATATTTAGTTATTATATTGTTTGTCTATAACAATATCAACAAAGAAAAAAGAACAGGAACTTTAAAACTTATTCTAACTCAATCCATAAACAGAAGTAAATTTTATATTAGTAAATGGCTAAGTAGTATAACACATATTGTTGTTATATTTTTAATACCTCCTGTTTTAACTAGTACAATAGCAAGCCTTTATGGTGGTTTTGTTACTTTTAGATACCCCACATTTTATCTTAGTAATATATTTACAAGACTAAAACCTATACCAAACTATTTTGATTCTGTTGAAAGGGGTTATATGACTCCTGAACTTTACCCCCGTGTATTTGGACATATTGCACCAGGACATTACAGTACAAGAGTTGTGAATCCCCATCCAGATATAGATATTATACCATTTTATCAGTATTTACTTATAGCAATATTACTTTTAATATTATTTATAATGTTTGCAGTAGCCTTTGTTCAGCTGATATCAGCTATTATAGACAATGAGCTTATAAGCCTAATAACCACATCAGTTTTAGTAGGCGGACTTACTTATATTAGTTTACCATTTACCCAAGAAAGAGCCTATAATCTAAGTCCTTTTACCTTCTTCAAGATATCACGGATTATAGAGGGTACTCATAATGTAACAGTACTTACCAGTACTATAATAATGATAGTTAGTACTATAGTATTGTTATTTTTAGGATGTAAGTATTTTAATAAAAAATCAATTTAACTTTAGGAGGGATTTTATGAAGGAGGAATTTGTAGTAGAAGTTGAAAATTTAAACAAAAGCTATGGCAAAAAGCTTGTGTTGGATCAGGTATCTTTTCATGTAAAGCCCAATGAAATTGTAGGATTCATTGGTCCAAATGGTGCAGGGAAATCTACTACAATGAAATGTTTATGCAATTTGATTTACCCTGATAGTGGAACCATAAAAATCAATGGTTATGATTTGTTGAAGGACAGGGAAAATGCTCTTGCCCAACAAGCAGCATTAATTGAAAGTCCAGGACTTTATGCGGATATGACTGGCAGAGAAAATATAGAGCTGATTGCAAAGCTTAGAAAGATATCAAGAGATAGAGTTGAAGAAATTTGTGAATTTACAGAAATTGGTGATGCTCTAAATCGTAAGGTATCTGGATATTCTATGGGAATGAAGCAGAGGTTAGGCCTTGGAATCGCCATTATGAGCAAGCCTAAGTTTTTAATACTTGATGAACCTACAAATGGACTTGATCCCACAGGCATTATTCATCTTAGAAGTACATTGCAGCAA
This sequence comes from uncultured Tissierella sp., assembly GCA_964390085.1. Taxonomy (GTDB): domain Bacteria; phylum Bacillota; class Clostridia; order Tissierellales; family Tissierellaceae; genus Tissierella. Next base: position 1,626 of record CAYMGW010000270.1, on the reverse strand, counting down.
TTAATAGAAAAAGAAGATATATCAATTCTCTTTTCTTCCCATCAACTAGGGGAGGTGGAAAAGCTTGCGGATAGGATTATTTGTATCAATAAGGGAAAGATTATTGAAACCCCAAAGGCATTTCAAGAGCAGTTTAGTTATATTTTACAGCTAGATGAAGTAGAACGTGCCTATGACCTTTTTAAGGAATGGCTGCCAGAGGAGAAAATTAGGATTATTGGTATTGATGTAATTAGAGTAGAGTTAAGTAATGTAGAAATGTTGAATAAAATGCTTGCACAGCTAATTCAGGAAAAAATAATAGTGATGGACATAAGTAAAGATAGCATGGATGTGGAAACTGTCTATCAGGAAGTGTATGGTGATTAATATGAAAATGCTAATTAGTTATGAAATAAAAAAATTCTTCAAAAGCAAAAAAAACCTTATAGCAATAGGCTTGTTTTTTCTATTCTCAACCATTATGATTTTTTATAATATGTATCAGAACAAAAAGTATATGGAGATAACTGGCAGAGGCTATACTAATAGCGGCAGTTATTCAAGTGGTCTCGCTGGTACATTAAATAATGTTTTAGAAAAGCTGGGATCTGTTGAAGATGAAACTCCTGAGGAGACTTTGAAGCGTATTGATTATTATACTCAAGAAGCAAATTATTTAAACAGCATTGGTCATTTTTATAAAGAGAATAAGGAAAAGGATTTTAAGTATATTAATATAGTAAAAAGAAATCTTTTTACATCTATGTTGGAAGCTTATGAGGAGGGAGTTATTTCCCTAGAAGAAGTAAATCAAAGAGGTTATAACCATAGAGAACTCAAACATTTATCAGAATATACCCAGTATTTAATTGATGTAGATGTTCAGCCAATGTTAAATATCTATGAAATAAATGGTGCCAATGGAATGGTTATGTTTTTGAAGGGAGCAAATCTAATAGTTTGTATGTTTCTTATTGCATTACTTTCCGTTGATATTTATCTTGGAGAAGTTTCTGAGGGCAGCTATAAGCTTTCATTTACACAACCCCATGAGAGGAAATGTATTTTTCTTTCTAAGGTTATTGTACTTATAGGCGTATCTATAGCACTTATATTATTGACAGCGGCTTTAAACTATATAGCGTATACAGTCATGGGGGGAACTGGCAATTGGCAATATCCAATGATGTCTAAAGAAAGCTTAAGGGGATTATCTCTTAATAGTTTGGAATCTGGTTTATTGACATTACCTCTTTGGAAATATGTACTCATGGGTTTCATATTACTGGTACCTATGATTATATTTACTGTAATGTTGATTCTTTATATTTCTATAGCAACAGATTCTAATAACAAGACCATTGGTGTAATAGTTGTGCTTATATTTTTGGCATTTGTTTTTGGTTCATTTTTATCGGAGGATTCGGCTATTAATCTATGGTATCCTTACTCCTATTTGTTCTTGGATAAGGTTATTAGTGTTGGAAATATGTCAAATTATTTCATGGGTATTTTAATTAATAGCATAGGTACTATTATGCTATTTGTACTAAGCTATAATAAATTTAAGAGCAAGGACTTCTTAGGTGCAGTAGATTAGAATATGTAGGGGGCAAAGAAAACTATGAAGATTAGAAGATTTTT
>CAYMGW010000269.1:0-3895 GCA_964390085.1 uncultured Tissierella sp. | reverse complement strand
TCTTCCATATTTACCTCCTGCGGTTATAGTTCTTATCTTAGTTTATTATATCATATAGTGAAATTTTATAGCAATTTAGTAATTACGTTTACTATATATTAATTATTTCAATAACTTTATTGTTTTTTTAAGATTTAAAACATAATATTAATATTTTTAATTTATTTATTAATAATATTAATATTTGTATTGACATATTTAAAGATTAATACTATTATGATATTAACAAGTTTAATTTTCTGAATTTACATAAAAAAGAGGTGAGGATATGAAAAGAGAGAAAAGAGAGGTATTAGGTAAATGTCCTGTTTGCGGTGAAGAACTATATGTAACAAAGCTTAGTTGTCATAAATGTCATACCAATATAGAAGGTGATTTCACACTTTGTAAATTTTGTAAGCTTACAGATGAGCAGAAAAATTTTGTTGAGGTGTTTATAAAGAGTAGAGGAAATATAAAAGAAATAGAAAAAGAACTAGGTATATCCTATCCAACTGTTAGGGGAAGACTTGAAAATGTAATCGAAGCTTTAGGGTATAGCCCTAAATATACAGAGCCTACAGTTGATAAGAAGGAGGTTTTAAGAAAGTTAAATAATGGTGAAATAACATCTGAAGAAGCTCTTAGGCTACTTCAAGGTGAAGAATAGGAGGTATCAGAGTGAAAGAGGAAAAGATGATGATTTTATCAATGCTTGAAGAAGGCAAAATAACATCTGAGGAAGCTATTAAGCTTATGGAAGCATTAGAAGATGTAGAAATACCAAGAAAAACGAACGATTCCAAGGAAGAAAAGAACGACAAATTTAAAGAAAAAAAGTTTTCAAAACCAATATTTAATACTTTAGAAGATATTGGATCTGACATTGGTAATGCCTTATCCAATATGTTTGACAGCCTGAAAGATATGGGTAACTCTTTCAATTTTATGGGTAATTATGAAACCATTACAACGGATTTGGATATGGATATATCTCATATTGAAAATCCAAGCTTAGATTTAAGGGCTGTTAATGGAAGTATAAGGCTCAGACCGAATTATGAAAACAAACTTTTTATTAAGGTTATTTGCCAATATAAAAATGGATTAATTTTACCAAATGAACCTTATTTTGATTTTTATATGAATGGAAATAAAATTATATTTAATCCAAAATATAATAGTAGTATTTCTATAAAATTAGATGTTTCCTTACCTGAAAAACATTATGATGAAATAACCTTAAATTCTAGTAATGGAAAAATAGATATCGAAGAATTAAATACTGATATTCTAAGATGTATAACAACAAACTCTTCTATCGATATTGTGGAAGTAAATAGTAAGAAAATTGATTTAACAACTAAAAATGGAAGAATTGAATGTAGAGATACAAGTTCAGATATCATTAAAGCATCTACTACAAATTCTAATATATTTTTAAATGATATACACTGTTCTGAAGTCGATGCTAAAACAGCCAATGCTAAAATAGGTATCAACGATATTGATGCTGGAAAAATAATTTGTAAGACCTCCAATGCATCCATTGAAGCAGAAGATATTACTTGTGATATAATTCATCTGACTACATCAAATGGCAAAATTACCTGTGATGATATTGATATAGATAGAGTTAAGGAGATAAAACTAATTACTTCTAATAGCTCAATTAGTTCAGATATTTATGAAACTAATAGAGATATTTATTTTGATCTAGAGACCTCAATGGGAAGTATTACCCTTGAAATTCCAAATTTAGTTTATAAAATCAATAAACAAGCTAATCTAGGCTTTAAAAAGATAGTAGCCCATAATGCTAATTTTGATGAAAATAGAGATCACCTAAGGGTAACTGCTTCTACATCAAATGGCTCAATAAAAATTTGTTAAGGAGTGAGTTAAATGTCAGTAGAAGAAAAAATGCAAATTTTAACAATGGTTAAAGATGGTAAAATTACAGCAGAAGAGGGAGTTAAATTACTTGATGCACTTGATAATAATGTAAACACCGTAGATAATGCAAATATTAATACTAAAGCCAAATGGCTGAAAATAAAAGTCTTCGATCCAGAAGATTCAACTAAAGTCAATGTAACTTTACCTATTTCTCTTATCAATTTAGGAGTTAAGTTTGCTTCTAAATTTTCCCCCGAGTTTAAAGAAGCTGGTCTAACTGAAAATGATATGGAGGAAATATTTGCAGCCATCAAAAATGGAGAAACTGGTAAAATTGTAGAAGTAGATAGTGAAGATGGTACTAGGGTTAATATTATAATAGAATAATCCCACAATTGTGGGGTTATTTTATTTTTTAAGTTTACTCTTCTATAAAATCTGTTATAATAAATGTATCCATACATTTAAGGAGGGTACCTATGAATAAATTTATCTTAAATAAGGATACAGATACACCTTTATATATCCAACTCTATGAAAATTTTAAAACCTTAATAGAAGAAAATCAATTAGAAAAAGAAAAGCTACCTTCTATCCGTAGCCTTGCAAAATCTCTTGGAGTAAATAATGTAACTGTAGTTAGTGCTTATAAATTATTGGAGAAAGAAGGCTATGTTTATTCCATTAAGGGAAGTGGAACCTATATAAAAAAGTCACCTGTTTCTGAAGATATGCCTTATTTAGAAGAAGGTGATATGGAGTTAATGGTATCTGGTATACTTCCCATATCAAAAGATAGTATTAACTTTGCTTCTATGTCTCCTACACCAGATTTATTTCCAATAAATGAGTTTAAACAGGCATTAGTAGAAGTATTAGATAGGGATGGTGGTCAGGCTTTTTTATATCCAGAAATAACAGGATATGAACCTCTTCGAGAATCTATATCTAAATTTTTAATGGAGAACTATAACACTAAAGTAGATAAGGACCAGATTCTAATTACCTCTGGTGGACAACAGGGTTTAGATATAATATCCAAGACTTTAATTAATCCTGGAGACTGTATATTCGTTGAGAATCCAACATATTCTGGTGCATTATCTGTTTTTAAATCTAGAGGAGCTAGAATCATAGGAATACCCATGAATGAAGATGGCATAAATCTTGAACTACTAAAATCTTATGTAAATAGATATAAACCAAAATTTCTATATACAATGACTAATTACCAAAGCCCTACTACCTACTCCTATAGTGATGATAAAAAGAAAGAACTTCTATCTTTAGCAAAAGAATTTGGATTTTATATAATAGAAGATGATTTCTTAACTGATTTATCATTTGATAAAAATGATAAGAAAAACACCTTAAAATCTATGGACAGATATAATCAAATTATATTCATTAAATCTTTTTCAAAGATATTTATGCCTGGAGTCCGTATTGGGTTCATTACACTACCTAATAAACTATTTAAGGAAATTATAAAGGCTAAACATACTACTGATGTATCCTCATCTGGATATCTTCAGAGAGCCTTTGATTTATATTTGAGAAAAGGCTATTGGAAATCTCATATAGAAAAAATTAAAAAGGTTTATTCTGAGAAATATAATATTATGGTTAAAGAGTTAGATAAATTAAATGACTATGGAATATCTTATGTAAAACCTAATGGTGGTCTCAGTATTTGGGTTAAATTACCTAAAGAAATTGATGCCATTGAGCTTTATAATGAATGTGGAGAAAACAACCTAGCAATTGTACCTGGAAAGGTTTTCTTTGTTGATGAATCTATTTACTCTAACTATATAAGACTTAGCTTTGGAGCAGTAGATAATGATAAGATAATCGAAGGTCTTAGAATATTAGAAAATATAATATCTAAACCTTTTAAGGATAAGAATAATAATTATATGCCTTTTATATAAAAAAACTTCAATTTTATAAGAGGAGGGTTCCATTGAGCCCTCCGTTGCTTCTATGCATTAATAAAACCATCTAATTCTTTATT
>CAYMGW010000268.1:0-3925 GCA_964390085.1 uncultured Tissierella sp. | reverse complement strand
TGACATTAAGAAATATTTTTGATACAATTGTTATGAATACAACATAATTGTAACTAGGTGATATATTGTGGAAACTGAGAAAAATGATTTAAAAGATATATTGAATTTAAAAGACTTAGTACCAGGGAAAGAAGCTTTGAGGATTTCTATTATCTATTTTGTATTAAGTTCTCTATGGATTAAGTTTTTTGATGACTTTTTTTATAAAGGCATAGAAAATATAAGTAGAGATAATGGAATTCAGCATTATAAAGGTTGGATTTTTGTATTTGCAACTACTGTTCTAATATATTTTTTGATATATGAGAGATTAAAGAAGATTAGAGATATAAGTACTATTTTACATAGGCATGTAGAAGAATTATCTGTTACGACGGAAGGACTTATAGATACTCAAGAAAAATTAAGTAGGGAACAGATGCTATCAGAGATTATATTTAAAAACTCTACACTGGTAATTTTTACTTGGAATTTAGATGGTAGTATTGTAAGCTTTAATTCTTATGCGGAAAAGATTACAGGGTATAAGGAAGAGGAAATAATAGGAGAGTCTTGGATTGAGCTATTTTTATATGAAGATGAGAAGCCTAAGGTCAAAGGCTTAGTAGAATATCTTAAAAGTGGAAGATCCATAAAAAATAGTATTGGAGACTTATGGAAGGCTAAGGATGGCAGAACTATTGAACTTATATGGACGGATTCTCCTGTTTATGATGAGGATGGAAATGTGACCCAGATAATTTCTCTTGGGACTGATATAACAGACCATAAGAAACTCTTAAGAAGGTTAAATAAACTTGCATATTACGATACCTTAACAGGACTTCCGAATAGGATTATGTTAAAAAATGAAGCAGGAAAATTAATAAAAGATGCTGAAGTTAACAACATTAAATTAGCATTTTTATATATAGATATAGATAATTTTAAACAGATAAACGATACCTTGGGACATGATGTTGGTGATGAATTTTTAATTCATTTATCTAAAATATTAGAAGAAGAAAATGAGGATGGCAATTTCTTAGCTAAATTAAGTGAAGATGAATATTCAATTATTTTATATAATGTAGATAATAAGGAAGATATAATTAGAAGAACAGAAAATATAATTAAAGAAATCAGAAGGCCATTATGTATTGATAAAGAGGAATTTATTATATCAACAAGTATAGGAATATCTGTTTTTCCTGATGATGGAAAAAACTTTTCTGATTTAATGAAATTCGCTAATATGGCAATGTATCACACAAAGAATAAGGGTAAGAATGGATATGAATTTTATGTAGATGAAATGGGTAAGAAGATAGCTAATAATACTTATATGATTAACCAAATAAGAAAAGCTATTGAAGAAGAACAATTCACTTTACATTATCAGCCTGTAATAAACATGGAAGACAATACTATATATGGGGCAGAGTGTTTGCTAAGATGGTATCATCCAGAGAAGGGATATATTCCACCAATGGATTATATACCTTTAATTGAGGAAACAGGACAAATATTTGATATTACATCTTTAATCTTTAAAATGGCATTTAAGCAAAAGAAGCTCTGGAATGAAAAAGGATATTCAAATCTTAGACTATCAGTTAATGTATCAAACAAATCCCTTATAAAGGGTGGAATAGAAAAAGAAATAAAAAAACTTCTAGATGAATATAAGATAAAACCTGAAGAAATTACAGTGGAGATTACAGAAACATCCTTTATGAGCAATCTTGACAGTTGTATTTATTCTTTAATAGAGTTAGAAGAATTAGGAGTAGGAATAGCATTAGATGATTTTGGAACAGGATATTCATCTTTAGCTCAGCTAAAAAGGCTTCCTATTCATAAAGTAAAAATGGATCAAGAATTTATTAAAACAATGAGAAGACATAGCGAAGAAGAGGTAGTAGTTAAATCTATTATAGAACTAGCACATACATTAGGATTGAAAATAATAGCAGAAGGTATAGAAAACGAGGAGCAGCAAGATATACTTTTAGAAAGCCAATGTGATTTTGGTCAAGGTTATTATTTAGCTAAACCAATGAGTGGAGAAGCGTTTGAAGAGATATTAAAAATAAAAGGTGAATATAAATGAGTAAAAAACGAGAACTTGCACAATCGGCAGCAATGATTTCCATATTTACATTGATATCAAAGGCATTAGGCTTTATTAGGGAAGTCATGATAGCCAATAGATTTGGTTCTGGTATGGAGACAGATACCTATTTTGTAGCTATGACAGCTACAGTAATTATAATGGGTACCTTGGGTGCTGCTCTAAATACTACATTAATACCTATATTTTCTGAAATAGGAGAAAAATATGGGAGAAGAGGGAAACTAAAATATTTAAATAATATTTTCAATATAGTCCTAATAATTACTATATTCATAGTTATACTTGGATATATATTTTCCCCTACAGTAATTAAAATTTTGGCTAAGGGATTTGAAGGTGAGCAATTTGAATTGGCTGTAACCTTAAATAGAATAGGCCTTCCTATAGCCATACTTTTAGGATTTACTTATGTATTTTCAGGTCTACTCCATAGTAGCCAAATTTTTGGACCACCAGCTATATCAGGATTACCATATAATTTTGTCTTTCTAATTTATTTATTGTTCTTTGCTAAGGATTCTAGTGTTGCTACTTTAATGATAATATCTGTAATAGCTGCATTTGCTCAATTTTTAATATTAGTACCTGCAGTTAAACATATGGGATATAAGTATAAATTTGAAATAAACTTAAGAGACAACTATTTAAAGAAAGCAATGGTTTTAATAATTCCTGTACTTATTGGTTCAGCAGTACAGCAGATAAATGTAATTATAGATAAGACCTTAGCATCAGATTTAATAGAAGGTAGCATATCAGCCCTTAGTTATGCTTCAAAGATTAATGATATGGTCATAGCAGTATTTATCATGGCCATAACCACAGTAATATTTCCTATGTTATCTCAAGCCTTTTCACAGAATAACAATGATAAGGTAAAGGAAATACTAGGACAAGGGATTAATATCATACTTATTATAACAGTGCCAGCTACAATAGGGTTGTTGATATTAGCAGAGCCTATGGTTCATCTATTTTTTGAAAGAGGAGTATTTGATGAGTTAGCAACCTATATGACTAGTCAAGCCCTTATTTATTATTCTATAGGACTAGTAGGAGCATCTCTTCGTTTAATGCTCAATAGAGTATATTATTCTTTACAAGACACAAAAACACCTATGATAAATGGAATGCTAGCAGTAGTCATAAACTTGGTATTAAATTTACTTCTTATAGGACCTATGGCGCATATGGGGCTAGCTTTAGCCACAAGTATATCAGCTACTGTAACTACAATTATGTTATTTCTAAATCTTAGAAAAAAAATAGGGCCAATAGGCTTAAGGAAATACTTAATATGCTTTATAAAGACTCTGGCAGCTTCATTATGTATGGGCTTAGTAGTATTTTTAATATATTATAAGCTAGGAGCAATCATAGCAACAACAAAGATTATGAAGATGCTCTTATTATTAGTTTCAGTAGCAGTTGGAGCAGTAGTATATTTTGGATTGTGTGTAGTGTTTAAGGTGAAAGAGTTATCTATGATATTGAAAAGATTCTAGGAATATCCCTAGAATCTTTTTATTATAACTATTCACTTTTAACTATTCACTAAATCTCTCTGGCTCTATGGCAAGCTGCAAAATGTCCTGGTCTTATTTCTTCAAATGTAGGAGTTATTTCTCTACACTTATCTATAGAATAAGAACATCTATCTACAAATCTACAGCCTTCCTTAGGATTAATTGGACTTGGCACATCTCCCTCTAGCATAATCCTTTTTCTATTTCTTTGAATATCTGGATCTGGTATTGGTATTGCTGATAATAATGCTCTTGTATATGGATGAATAGGATTTTCATAAAG
>CAYMGW010000267.1:0-3949 GCA_964390085.1 uncultured Tissierella sp. | reverse complement strand
TTTTCATACAATCGCACATTGTTAAATCTACTTCAGGATTACATTCTGCTAAACAAAATGGATTGAATTTACCATTGTTGAATATAATATTCCATTTTTCATCAAAAATAACAAAAGGGAAATCAATGTAATTCAAATGATTTAGCCCCATAGCTTCAACTGCAGCCATTATGTTATTGGAATAATTTGCATATTTGAATAGGTCACCCTTATTCCCAATAATACTATTATATTTAATAGGTGACGATATAACTAAATCCTTTAATACTTGGTCTGTTACATTCCATGTTGCATGAGTTGCATTTGCAGGAATATAAAAACTATCTCCTTTACGAGCATAAAAAATCTCATCATTTACTAAGTACCTACCTTCTCCCTCTAATACAAGAATAAACTGTTCATTTCCATAATGAACATGCTTATCTTGAAAGGTTTTAGGAAGAACGTTTGAAATTCCAATATTTACACCTTCAGATAATCTACCAATCCACTCAACATATCCCCATTTAAAATTTTGTATATTCAAATTAATCATTCCTTTGTATGAGTATATAGTTTAAATTATATCAATTATTGTATATATCTACTTAATATAAGGATAAACTACCATCTTTTGGTATTTTCAAGTATATTAGTTCCAATTAGAATTATATTCCCTTTTTACGGAACTATCAAGTATTTTGGTAGAATAGCATATTCTTATTCAATTTCCAGTTGAAAAATATTATTTATAAAATAAAAAAGATAAAAGTATAACTTTCCTATTAAATAAAAAATCTGGATAGTAATATGGTATATTTACAGCATATCACTATCCAGAATATAATTACCTATTTCCAAACTTCAGATACATTATCTATCCCAAGCTTGTCACCATCAAATACTGGTTTTTTCCCTTCCTTAATCTGTTTCTCATAATCTTTATATATTTTTATACCTTTATTCCCTACTAAGATTAATGCTATTATATTAACCCAAGCCATTAAGGCATTTCCGATATCTGCCATTGCCCATATAGTATCTGAAGCAACTATAGTTCCCACAAATACGGACCCTATGAATCCTATCTTTAATAAGACTATTCCTACTTTATTTCCACCTATTAAATAAACTAAATTACTTTCTGCATATAAATAAAACGCAGTTAATGCAACAAATGCAAAGCATAGGATTGCTAAAGATATAAATATATTGCCTAGGCCATTTATTGGTATTGTTTTTTCTATTGCTTGGCTTACAAATGGATTTCCATAATCTAATCCTTTTGCACCCTCATAAATTAATTTACCTGCTTTATCAATAACATTATAACTATCAGTCATTAAAATCATAATAGATGTAGTAGTACATACAAATAAAGAACCTATATAAACGCTGAGTCCACTTAATAAACCTTGGCTTGCAGGATGGGAAACTTTTGCAGTAGCAGAAGTAATAGCAGCAGTACCTATACCAACTTCATTAGCATGAACACCTCTTCTAATCCCCCATGAAACTGCACTACCAAATATTGCTCCAAATACTGCATCTGTACCAAATGCAGACTTAAAAATCAATGCAATGGTTGAAGGTAGTCTGCCAATATTAACAACAATAACAATTATAGACATGATTACATATAATAACCCCATTGTTGGTGCTAACCTTTGAGCTACATTGCCCATTCTCTTTAATCCACCAAAAACAACAACTGCTAATAATGCTGAGAAAACGATTCCTAGAATTAATGAATTTATAGAAAATGCATCATGCAAACCTTTTACAATGTAAAATGATTGAACTCCTGACATTAAAAATGTTAAACATATTACTGTTACTAAAGAATATAGCATAGCTAAAAACTTTCCTAAAGCCTTATTGTCTATTCCTTTTTCCATATAATTTGCTGGGCCACCTCTAAATTCTCCATTTACAACACTTTTATATGTTTGTGATAATGTCCCTTCTACTAAAGCTATACTAGTCCCAAAGAAAGCAAGAATCCATAACCAAAATATTGCACCAGGGCCTCCAAAATAAATACCTGTTGCCATTCCAGCAATATTTCCTACCCCTACTGTTCTGGCAGCTGTAAATATGAATGATTGAAAAGGTGATAAGCCTTGATCAGAACTTCCTTTTTCTTTCATTTCTTTGATCATAGTTTTAAATGACCTTACCTGTGGAAAACCAAGTTTAATTGAAAATACAAGTCCAGTTACTAGTACTAATATTATAAGTGGCATACTCCATAATAAACCAGCTAGTTTATTTAAAAAATCTACCATTTTTATAGCCCCCTTATTTAGCTTTTATAGCATTTCTTTTATAAATTCTACAGTAGTGTCCAATAGTTCTTGTTGAAATTTTAATGATGAATAACAATGGTCCGAATCATTAACAAAATGTATTTTTATATCTTTTACAGCATTTTTATAGTTATATGCATTTATTGGTAGAACATCTTCATCTTTTGAGCCGTGAACAATTCTTACAGGTCTATCAAATCCATCTAATTCTTGAACAGGATTAATTTTATATATTCCTTCAAAAAATTCTTTTGCAACTAAATCTCCATCTAAATCCACATCGTTACCTTGTATTCCAGCTAAAAATTTTTCACTACCTAGTAGATGGTAGAAATTCCAATAAGGATTTGATACAGGTGACCATAAGAACAATGCATCCGGCTTAACTTTAGCTGATGTTAAGGATGCAATGGTGCCACCCATACTGTATCCTAAAATAAATAGCTTATTACATCTAAAATTCTTTTTTATATAATCAACTACCTTTAGGCTATCTTCCACCTCACCATTTATAGTCATATATCTGTTATCTCCTTGACTATCTCCAGCTCCAACGTAGTCAAATCTAACAATCGTCATTCCCATCTCTACTAGTCTTCTAGAAAGATTTACAGCCATTCTATGAGGTGTAATTTTATGACCTACGAACCCATGGCAAAACAACAAAACTTTATCACCTTTTGTCGCTTCGTCCTTATATTCAATAACTGCTACCATTTGATGATTTCTACTGTTTATAGTTGTAGTTTCTATCATATTTATCATCCTTTTACTATATTAGTTCTTTTCTATCTTCTTCTGAATATAATTGATATTTTGATATCAATTCTAATACCATTCTCTTACATTCTCTTAATTTTTCTGTATTTCCTATATTATTTGCTACCATATTCATTATATCAGCTATAACTTCTATATCTTTTCCCTTCAATCCTCTTTGTGTAATTGCTGTAACACCAATTCTCACACCGCTTGTAACAAATGGTGATGCTGGATCATTTGGAATTTGATTTTTATTTACAGTAATACCTATGGAATCTAAAGCTTCTTCAAAAGCCTTTCCTGTAATTCCCTTTCCTCTCAAATCTACCATAACTATGTGATTATCTGTTCCACCGCTTACTATCCTAAATCCTCTTTTTTCTAATTCAGATGCTAATTTTTTGCCGTTAACTAAAATTTGCTCCATTATTGCTTTAAACTCTTCAGTACCTGCATATCTAAATAACCATGTTTTAGCTCCCATAGTCGTTAAATGCATAGAGCCTAAAGCTCCTGGAAAAGCACCTCTATCTAATAGTTTAGCATACTTTTCTTTACACAATACCATTCCTGCTCTAGGACCACAAAATGTTTTAGTTGTGGATGTAGTTACAAAATCTGCATATGGAACTGGACTTGGGATAACCTTTGCAGCAACAAGTCCTGCAACATGAGCCATATCTACCATCAAGTATGCTCCTACTTCTTGAGCTATTTCTGCAAAAAGTTTATAATCAATCAATCTTGGATATGAACTTCCGCCTGCAATTATTAATTTTGGTTTGAATTCAAGTGCCTTTCTTCTAACCTCATCATAATCTATTAGTTCTGTATCCTTATCTAGTCCATAGAATTCATAATTATATACTTTTGATAAAAAATTAGCTGGACTTCCATGT
>CAYMGW010000266.1:3330-3952 GCA_964390085.1 uncultured Tissierella sp. | reverse complement strand
CTTTTGGAACAGGTATAGGTGAAGATTTTGATATTGAAAAATTAAGGTATGGAAAAATTATAATAATGACGGACGCCGATGTAGATGGTGCCCATATTAGAACCTTACTTTTAACATTTTTCTATAGATATATGAAAGAATTAATAGATAATGGTCATATATATATTGCTCAGCCACCTCTTTATAAGGTAACTAAAGGCAGACAAGAACATTATGTATATAGTGATAAGGAATTAGATGCTTTGTTAGATGAAATAGGTAGAACTAATTATTCTATTCAAAGATACAAAGGTCTTGGAGAAATGAACCCAGAACAATTATGGGATACAACTATGGATCCAGAAAAAAGAACTCTTTTAAAAGTAACCTTAGAAGATGCTGTAGCAGCTGATGAAATATTTACAACTCTGATGGGAGATAAAGTACAGCCTAGAAGAGAATTTATTGAAACAAATGCTAAATTAGTTAAGAATTTAGATATATAGGAGGTCAAGTATGGATAGAGAATTTGATAAAATAATGGAAGTAAATATTGAACATTAAATGAAAAAGTCCTACTTAGACTATGCTATGAGTGTAATTATGAGCCGTGCTTTACCAGATGTACGTGATGGATTAAAGC
>CAYMGW010000266.1:1785-3320 GCA_964390085.1 uncultured Tissierella sp. | reverse complement strand
CTATGGATGAGCTGGGCATGGGTCCAGATAAACAATATAGAAAATCTGCCAGAGTTGTAGGGGATGTACTAGGTAAGTACCATCCTCATGGAGATAGCTCAGTATACGAGGCAATGGTAAGACTAGCACAGGATTTCAATACTAGATATCCATTAGTAGATGGCCATGGAAACTTTGGATCTATTGATGGTGATAGTGCTGCAGCTATGCGTTATACAGAAGCGAGAATGACTAAGCTTACAATGGAAATGCTGAGGGATATAGGAAAAGATACAGTAGATTATAGGCCAAACTTTGATGAAACACTAAAAGAACCTGTAGTTTTACCAAGTAGATTTCCTAATTTAATGGTTAATGGATCTTCAGGTATAGCAGTAGGAATGGCAACAAATATTCCTCCTCATAATTTAAAAGAAGTAATTGATGGTATTGTAATGCTTATAGATAATCCAGAATCTACTATAGATGATTTAATGACAGTAATTAAAGGGCCAGACTTTCCAACAGCAGCCCATATAATGGGTAAAGAAGGTATAAAATCTGCTTTTAGAACAGGTCGAGGAAAAATAACAGTAAGAGCAGTAACTGAAATAGAAGAAACAAACAAAGGTAGACATAGAATTATCGTAACAGAAATACCATATCAAGTTAATAAGGCTAATTTAATTGAAAAAATAGCTGAATACGTTAGAGATAAAAAAATAGAAGGCATATCTGATCTAAGAGACGAGTCGGATAGAGAAGGTATGAGAATAGTTATAGAAATAAAAAGAGATGCTAATCCTAATGTAGTTTTAAACAACTTATATAAACACACTCAACTTCAAACTACTTTTGGAGTAATAATGTTAGCTTTAGTAAATAGCGAGCCAAAAGTTCTTAATTTAAAGCAAATGTTAACATATTATATAGCTCATCAAAAAGATATAATAACTAGAAGAACTCAATTTGATTTAAATAAGGCTGAAGAAAGAGCCCATATAGTAGAAGGGTTGAAAATAGCATTAGATAATATAGATGAAGTAATACGTATAATAAGATCTTCTAAAACTGAGGCTATAGCTAAGGAAGCTTTGATGGATAACTTTGGCTTATCAGATAAACAATCTCAGGCAATATTAGACATGAGATTGAGACGTTTAACAGGTCTAGAAAGAGAAAAATTAGAAGAAGAATATGAAGCCTTAATAAAAGAAATTAACAAACTTAGGGAAATATTAGCTAATGAAAGATTAATATATCAAATAATTAAAGAAGAAATAATAGAAATAAAAGAAAAGTATGGAGACCCTAGGAGAACTAGGATAATGCCTTCTGCTGATGAAATAGATATAGAAGATATGATTGAAGAAGAAGATGTTGTAATTACATTAACTCATTTTGGTTATATAAAAAGAACTCCAGAGTACACTTATAAGACTCAAAAAAGAGGTGGAAAGGGAATAATAGCTTTAACAACTAGAGAGGAAGACTTTGTTGAAGACCTATATATTACTTCAACCCATGACACAATATTATTCTTTACAAATAAAGGT
>CAYMGW010000266.1:0-1775 GCA_964390085.1 uncultured Tissierella sp. | reverse complement strand
TAAAAGCATATGAAATTCCAGAAGGTGGTAGACAGGCAAAAGGAACAGCTATAATAAACCTATTAAATCTAACAGGTGATGAAAAGGTAAGCGCTATAGTACCTATAGATAAGAATACTATAGAAAGTAACCTTGTTTTTATTACTAAAGAAGGTATTATTAAAAAGACTAGGTTAGATAATTTTGAAAATATCAGAAAGAATGGTATTATAGCTATTAGCCTAAGAGATAGCGATGAATTAATAGGTGTTAGAAAAACAGACGGAAACAAAGAAATAATTGTAGTAACAAAAAAAGGTATGTCTATTAGATTTGATGAAAATGATGTTAGAGAAATGGGAAGAAATGCCATGGGCGTAAAAGCTATTAGCTTAAAGGATAACGATAAGGTTGTAGCTATGGAGCTAGTTGAAGAAGGTAAGAAATTATTAGTAATTTCAGAGTATGGATTTGGAAAGAGAACTTCACTAGATGAGTATAAAACTCAAAATAGGGGAGGAAAAGGTTTAATAACTTACCATATAAGAGAAAAAACTGGTGATATAGTTTCAGCTAAGGTTGTAGATGATAATGATGAATTATTGATAATATCATTTACTGGTACAATTATTAGACTTGTAGCTAAGGATATTTCCATAATGGGTAGAAGTACCCAAGGGGTTACTCTTATGAAGATGAAAGATGATAGGGTAGTGGCTGTAGCGAAATATGTAGAAGAAGAATAATATACTAATAAAAATTAATCCTTTATTTAATTCAGATGTTTTTTAATATACTGAATAAAATAAAGGATTTCTTTTTTAGGTAAAAATTTCTAAATCCCAGTAAATTACTTTACATTAAACTATTTTTATTATAAAATTAATACATATTGTTATGCAAATAAAAGGGGGGGTTATAATGTCTTTAAATATACAAGTAAGGTTTGACGAAAAAGAAAACAAATGGGTATTTTCCCCAGAAGGAGAAATAGATATCTATACATCTCCAAAGTTTAAAGAAGAGATATTGAAACATTTTAGTAGTAAAGAAACAGATATACTAATAGATGGAAAAAATTTAAACTATGTAGATAGTACAGGATTAGGAGCATTAATATCCATTCTAAAAAATCTTAAGGATAATGAATATAAAATTTACTTATCAAATATTAAACCAAATATAAGAAAGATATTTGATATTACAGAATTAGATAAGCTATTTATTATAAGAGGTGAGGTAAATGAATAAAGATGTAATAAATCTTACGATACCTAGAAAACCAGATTATATTAGCTTAGTCAGACTTACCACCTCAGGAATAGCATATAGTATGGGGTTAAATGTGGAAGATATAGAAGATATCAAAGTTTCTATAGGAGAAGCCTGTATAAATTCTCTTATGTTAAATGATGAAGAAGAAATATCTTTAGTATTTGAAATAGATGAAGAAAAATTATCCATAAAAGTAACAAACGTTAGAGAGAACATACCTGAGGATTTAGAAGAAAGAAAAGAAAGAGAATTAGGTTTATTAATTATAAAGTCATTGATGGATGAAGTTATATTTAACGAGTATGGGATAAAAATGATCAAATATATAGAGGATGATGGTCAATGACTAATAAAGATCAAGAAGAAAGAGAAAACAAAGAATTAAAAGATAAGACAGAGATTAAAAACCTATTCAAATCTTATAGTCAAAATAAAGACAAGGATACTCGAGATAAATTAATTGAAAAGCATATATATATAGCAGAAATATTATCTAAAAAATATGCAAATAGAGGTATAGA
>CAYMGW010000265.1:0-3993 GCA_964390085.1 uncultured Tissierella sp. | reverse complement strand
TTAATAGAACCACTTTCCATTCTTTATCCTCTAAATCATAGTAAATTTCCGACTCTAAATAAGCTCCTCCACCATATGTCTTGTCAAATCCGCCATGTTTTTTCTTACTCGCTTCCATAGTTGCCTTGCTTTTCTGTAAATAATCTCCCTTTTTAATAGACTTTAAATCGCTAATTCCAGGCATGAAGCTAAGTTTTTCATCCTCCCCGGTATTCTCTAAGAATACTCCTGATGGGTTTTCACGAGTCAAATCTCCTAAGGCAAATTTAATTATACCTTTATAAACAAGAGGATTATCTGTAGGATGAACCTCAAGTCTAATGGAGCTTGTTTTAATTTTATAATTAGCTAGAAATTCTAATGTGTCTTTTACAATACTATCTAATCCAGATCCAAGTTTTGATGGTGACATAATTGTTTCTTCAAAATCATTATCAATATCCTTAAGCTCTTTTTCTAACCATGTATCCATATTTGGTACATCTATTAAAGTATTAATTATTAATGACTTTGATAATTGTATTTCCTTTGTACTTATATCGTCTGATATCTTAAGTTTTATATCCATTCCTACCTTATCTAAATCCTTGAGACGCTTAATATAATCTTGCATTTGAAAATCGCTTTTAATCAAAATAGAATCAGTAAATTCATAGGAGTATTGTGTTGTTTCTGCAACTAAGGTAAGGTTATATCTTTCATCAGTTAATTCTATATCATAGGTTTTCTCCTTATCTCCTTCTATGACCATTTCCATAGTAAGTATTGCACTTTCTGCCTTCTCTTTAACATTTATTTTTCCATCTACACTTTCTACCTTACCATTAATATTTATGGTTTGATAAAATATCATATCATCACTAAAGTTATTTATACTTATCTTATCAATTTCTTTATATACTATGGCTCCATAAGGTATAAACTTGCTTCGTCTTATGGTATCATTATCTATCTTTATTATCACTGGAAAATACGATCCATCTGGAAATATTACTTCAATTACATATTCAATATTATCTTTTACAGTTATAGGACTAGTATCCGTTTTATTAATGAATTCATTAGGATTAAAATTTAGATCAAAAAACTCAAATTCGTTTACATTAATGGTTTGCTCTACTTTTCCACTAATTCCATTAATTTTTGCATCTGGACAATAAATTCCATTCCTATATACTCCACCTTTAATCTTTATATCTCCTAAATAATTTACATTAGTTTCTCTATCATATAGCCTTATGGCAGCCTTATACTGTACTGGCGGAAAGTTTACTATGGTTTGAGGGTATAATCCAAATTCATTTATGGATTTCTGATTAGTTCTTATTTGACTATTGCTAATCACAATAGGCTCATAAAGATTTGTATCTTTTGGAGTAAAATTCACACTGCTGATAATTCCATGTTTCTCATATATGGCTATTCTTCCTCTTTCATCAGTTGTATATGATTTATTCTGATTATCTCCATTTGTATAATATATTGTAGCTTCTTGAACTGGATAAACTTGAAATATATATAGATTATCCTCAGATTTATCTATTTCCACATTTAATCTTGCTTCCATTCCCGTTAAGCTATGAGTAGCTGTTATGGATGTATTTCCACTTGATACTCCTTCTAACAAAAATTCAACCCCTGGTAAAAATCCAATATTTGAGCTATCTATCTCTTTATAAATGCCACCGTCATTATATTTAAAAGATATTTTATTGTTATCTTCTACCTTCCATACAATCTTATCTGCAAGATTACTCCATTTGTATTCTTTATTGTTTATGCTTATATTTTCTGTTAAGTTTATCTTTCTATCTAAAGCTAGTATTTCATCTGATGTCATAGTTGAAAGCTTATCATTGATACTTAATTTCAAACTATCAGCAGCTTTATTTCCAGCCATTATTTTAAGTGCATTCGAATTATATAAATACAAAATATAGGAATCGTAGGAGAAGGTTTCATCAAGAGAATTCTTTGCTTTTAGTACTATAGTATAAATATCCAGTAGTCTATTATCGTCAACTGAATCTATATTTATTGAATGAACTTTGTTAACATCAGCTAAATCATCCGTAGAAAAAATTGGCTCTGAATTGTCATTCTTCATTACAGATAAATTGAACTCAGTTTTTTCATTTGAATTCTCTATATCAAAGCTTATTTTTATATGTCCATCCTTATCTGTTGTATAGAAGCTAGTAGGCTTGTGAAGAATAGCCCTTGCGGGCGGCTGCTTTACACAAATTTCAGCAGTTGCTGTTAGAATTTTACCTGATTCTAAATCTTCTGCTGATACTTCTAATATATAGTTAATTTCACCTTCTATTGAAGTGTTTTCCAGATAACTTTTATCAATGGTATAGAAGTAAGCATTTTTACCTACTGTAGCTTCAAAGGTAGCTTTATGTATTGAAGCCCCCTTTTTAACCTCTTCCCCTACATATTCTGCCTCATATAAATCATAGTTAAATACTGTTTTAGTTCCAGCTCCTCCATATAGTTCGTTGTTTTCAACTATATTTGTAGCATAATATATGGTTACATTACTTCCTTTTGTTACTTTAATATTTCTTGCATTTGTAGATATGTTTAAAAATGTTTCTTTTGGATTTAATACTTCTAAAGTCTTACTTATAATGCTAAAGGATTTATCAGCTACTCCACCATTTAATGCTGTTAAAATAAATCTCACATTTCCTGGGCTTCCAGTTATGTTTATAACGCCGTCAACTATAGTTGCAATGGTTTCATCGCTACTAGACCATTGAAAGTCCTCTTTTCTTTGCCATGTGGCATCAGTATTTACTACATAATCTAATGAAATAGTATTTTCATTATTAGCAAAAATTCTATTGGTTGATGGCCAATTATTGTATGTTAAATTTAGGTCATTGTTGTCATCTATATAGACAATGGGGGGCACTGTATATTTCTTTAATAAGCCATAAACAAGCTTAAAATCAACAGATTCATTTTCTTTTAAATATATCTCTGCTATATAATAATTATTCTCATCTGAAGGATTTTCAGGGGGACAAAATTCACCTCTAAGCTCAGTTATAGAAGGTCCATCATTTATATACAGTGGTACATCTATAATGCCTTCTTTCCCTATGACCCTTGCCTGGATATTAGGTAATAATCTATCTGTTACTTTTTCTCCTAACCAATCTATAAGTTCTTTATTTTCATTTATAGATATGATGATTTCACCTTTTAGCTCCATTTCTTCAGTGTAACTTACATTTATACTAGTATCTGTAAAATAAACAAGGGATTTTTCTAGGTTAAATTCTTCCAGTGTAGAATCAGGCCAATAACCTGTTAAATTGTCTTCCTGTACATTTCCAGCTAAATCTTTTGCTCCAACTATATTATTAATTTCTAGATTGTTGTCAGAAATTTCAGTTATCTCATATAAAAAACTGACGGTATTAGAGATAGTTCCTTTTCTCTCTATAGGATGTAGGGTTTTTTCATTTACATCTATACTTATATTATCTACTAGTACGGGCTCATTGAATTCAATAGCTATAGGAATATTTTCTCCATAATAGAATTGGTCGTTAAAAGAATGAGTCTCTAATACACGAGGGTCAGATTTATCTATAAAATTCATCTGTTTTTCTATATAATTATCATTTTCATCATGGAAATAAGTATAAACATCCTCTGTTACTGTGGAATAGTTAAAATTAGAAGAAATGAATTTAACCATTCCATTACCTTCCATACCTGGCCCTAGGTATAATTCACCTATTTCTATATCTCCTAAATCAAAATCTGTTTTAGTATTCTTTTTAATATCTATATATTTTTGAAAATTAGGTGCTATATCCTCTCTTATATGGCTATTTATATTAAATGAAATCTGTCCTATAATTTCTGGAATTTCTGGGTCAATTGGATCTAGTGGGTCTTCTAGGTCTTCTGGGTCTTCTAGTTCTTCTGGTTCTTCTGGTTCTTCTGGGTCTTCTATTTCAGTAAGGAAAA
>CAYMGW010000264.1:0-3994 GCA_964390085.1 uncultured Tissierella sp. | reverse complement strand
TCATGATAGAGCATTCCGTGGCGTTAAGGTCAATAGTATTTTTAATTTCTTTATCGATTACTATTTCAGATATTTTCTTGTTATTTTCACTGCATAATCTTAGTAGTTCTTCTCCTTTGTTAAACACAAAATCACCTCTTGATTGGATTTATCCCTTTAATGTATATTATTTCATTTAATTTTTCAATTTCATCTATTACTTTCTTATTTATTTTTGAGTCTGCTTCTACTACCATAGTTGCAATATTGTTTTCCCTTGTTACCTTCATTGTAGCAATATTGATTTCATTAGTTGAAAGGATGGAACTAACACGAGAAATAACCCCTTTTTGATCTATATATTTAATAAGTATAGTTGGATAATCACCGCTAAATTCTACTTTGTTTCCATTTATATCTGTAATCAATATACTTCCGCCACCTATAGAAGAACCAATAATATAAACGTCCTCTTGATCTTTAAACGTAAAAACCATTTTTACAGTATTTGGATGTTGATAGCCTAAATCAGCTTCTATAAACTCAAAATCTATACCTTTAGACTTTGCAATTTCAAAAGAATCCCTAAGTTTTTCGTCAGAGGGGTCCATTCCAAGAATGCCTGCTACTAAGGCCTTATCAGTACCATGACCTTCAAAGGTTTTACCAAATGAGCCATGTAAATAAAAAATTACCTTATAAAAGTCAGCACCAACAATATCTTTGGCAATTTTACCTAATCTAGCAGCACCTGCAGTATGTGAGCTTGATGGGCCAATCATAACTGGGCCTAGTATATCAAACACTCCATAATCTTTCATTGTATTACCCCCTAATTTCATAGTCTATTAATTTTATCATTTTATACCCATTTTCGCAATAAATTTAACCTCCTAGAGTAATATCTTGAGCATTATACCATTCTAATGCATCATAAAAATGCTCTGGTTTAAAATCTGGCCAATATTCATCAATGATATAGAAATCTGAGTATACAGATTGGAGAGGCAAGAAACCACTAAGCCTTCTTCGTCCACCCCATCTAATTATCATATCAACTCTAGAGATATCTCGAGATTTTATTGCACTAAAGGGATCAGATTTATTCTCCCCTTGAGAAAAATAATCCTTCAAATCCCATTGCCATCCATAATTTACTAGAAAATTAACTTTAATTCCACCAGCACCAAATCTTTGTCTCTTAAGAGCAAAGGGTAGAAGTGCCTTAGGGAACATATCTGACTCTGTATTACCTAGAACTAAGAGATCTGCATTTTCTTTGGATAACATTTTTACTGCATCAATACAAGCCTTTGTAAAGGCAAGCCTTTGAAACTTAGGTCTTTTAGTATTATCTACTGTAAAACCGTAATAGGTAATTTCCTTTATCCCAATCTCTTCACAAAGTTTAAATAACTGTAGTCCTGGATCTAATCCTTTATCGTATCCTTTTTCTTTAGTCATACCTTGGTCTACTGCCCAACGTCTATTTCCATCTGGAATTACACCTATATGATTTGGAATTCTCATACCATTACCTCCTAAATTTTGTTAAATTTAGTATTCCATATAAATGGAAAAGAATTCATAAAGGTAATATATAGAATAAAAAAACTAGACAAAATATCTTGTCTAGTATAAATTCTTTTACTATTTTTTTCGTCTAAGGCCCAATAACACTAAAATTAATATAAGAGCTGAAGCACCATATACAATAAAAATAGTTTTATTATTCTTTGTTGGTAATTCCCTTGATTCTTCTGCTTTTTCATCATCAGTATGCTGAAAAGCTTCCTTGGCTTCATCCTTTGTTGCAATTAATTTTAAATCCAATGAGTTTTCAGATTGAGCTATTTCATAATCTTCATTTAACAATATATTAAGCTCATCGAGAGAAATGTAGGTATTTTCTTTATATATAATTGGTTCACCTACTAGTTGTAATTCTTTTTCTCTTAAGGTAGCATTTTTAGAGCCAATTTCTAAGCTTAATATATTGCCTATATTTATACTACCATCTACTGAGCTTTCAACTGGAATATTTAATGCTTCAAAGGTTTCTTTTATTGGAAGATATATTTTATCATCTATTTTATATACCTTATTCATAGATACTTCTTCTTTATCATCTACTTTGATTTTGAAATCAATAGGTTCATTATCAGGAGTATTATATACAAAGAAAGAAATTAAAGGTATACCAGGTTTTACTCCCTTAACTATACCATCTTTATTTTTTACTATAACTCCATTGACTATTACATATTCAACTCCAACTGAAGGTGCTGCAGTATCTTTTACAGTAGATTTATCTATTATTGTATCTGGATTAAATATAGTAATATCTGCATCTCCACCAACTTCGATTCTACCCTTATACTTCATAGAAGGAGCGGAAGATTCCATTCTTTTAGCAGGAAGGTAAGAGACTTTCTTTATTGCATCCATTATAGATAATACCTTTTCTTCTCTAACATATTTACCAAATACACGGCTATAAGTTCCAGCACCCCTAGGATGGTTGTTATAGCTAGGCTCTATAATAGTATCACTACCTACCATAGTATCAGGGTCTTTTAAGAGCATTACAAGCTCCGATTCAGGCATGGAGCCATGGGCTGCAACTAATAGATGCTGCTGACGATACTTATCAAAGGTATCCTTTGTAATTCTAATATCTGTACCACCTATTTGTAAATCTTCATAGGTAATTTTGAACCTATCTTGCCATCCTGGACGGAAACGAGCAGAATCTATATAGGTTGCCCAATAATCATATGGATAAAAACAAGTTGTAATATCTAAGCCTTCCTCTTTAGCTTTTCTTACCATATCTAAAGCCTTGTCCATTACAAAGGTACCACCTGTACTGTTGATATGCATAATATGAATTATGGCACCAGTTTCCTTACCCAAATCAATAACTTCTTGGATACCTTCTAAACCCCTTTCTTCATCTGAATATCTAAGGTGATAGAAGGTAGGTAGGTTATATTCTTTAGCTAAGTTTAATAGTGGAACAAGTTCATTTTTTACTCCAGGTACATACTCTAGGCTAAAGGAAATACCCAGCGCACCAGCTTCAACATTTTTTCTTACAACATCTACTAATTTTTTTAAATCTTCTTCCTTAGTTACTTCAGCATCTACACCATAGCCAACAATAGGCCATCTATGTCTTGTAACAAAAGATGAAGCACCAAAGTTGGTCAATACACCATTTCTTTCCCAAGCTTTATACCAGGAAGCAGCATCTTCTGTACCGCCATGCATTGCCAGATTGCTAGTTACACCATCTAATACCTTTAACTCTATGCCAACAGAGTTTGGGTCATAGGATATAAGGTCTATAAATCCAGGGGAAACAACAAGATTTGTCGCATCTATTACTTGATTACCTTTTAATTCTTCCTTGGTTATTCTTGCTACTTTGGAGCCAACTATTCCAATATTATAATCCTTCAGCTCATGATTCGTAGATGGGTTATAAATAGTTCCACCTTTTATGACTATATCGTATGTAATTGGATTATCAGCTAGCGCTCTAGTTGGTAGTATATTTAATAACATAATAATTGATAGTGACAATAATATTACTTTTTTGAGATTCACTTCCACACATCCTCTCTTTTTTTAAACAGCTTGTCTTTTATTGTAATATATTATCATAAAGAGGAGGAGAAGTCTTTACAAAATAAAGACAATTAGTGGTTAGTGATATTATTAGTATTAAATGAATCATAAGTTATTGGACTTCTATATTATAAAATTTTTTACAAGAGTTGATTAACATTTCCTTTAAATTATTTTGACCAGTTAATTCAAAAATGGATACTGATTTTGTTAAAGAGTCCATATAATTATCTTTCTCAAGATGATATTCTGCAATACCTTTACGATAGTGTAAAAGTCCTAGACAGCTGAGGCTATTATTCTTGACACAAGTATCAATACCTAAAGAAGTGTAGAGTAAAACTTGATCATTTAGACCTAATCTATGATATGTATAGGATAA
>CAYMGW010000263.1:1361-3995 GCA_964390085.1 uncultured Tissierella sp. | reverse complement strand
CAGCTTGCCCATATGCGAGAGTGGCGGAATGGCAGACGCGCACGTTTGAGGGGCGGACTTGCTAAAAAAGCTAAAAATGCACGTAATTTTAAAGACTTGAAAGCCTTTAAACATTGATAAAATCGAAAGTTTAACACGTTTAAAAGTGTTACACGTTGTTTTCATTAAAAATGATTACACGTGTGGCACTTTTTTTTGCTTTATCAAACAATGAAAGGGAGTTTTTAAATGGTGCAGAGAAAGAAAATAGAACTAAAGGACAAAACAGATTCAATTACTTTTGATGTTTTATTTGATGAGTTTATAGCTTATCAAAAGTCAAGAAATCTGAGAAAGCATACTATCAAGCATTATGAAAACACTATTAATTTTAGTTTTTACAAATATCTTGACCCTAAGACAAAGGTAAAAGATATTACTAGTAAGACAATCGAAGGATACATTAATTATTTAAAAGAACAAGGTAGCATAGGAGATGTAACAATTAATACCTATCTCAGAGATGTAAGAGCAATTTTGTATTATGCAATGACAAATCATTACTTAGATGAATTTAAAATCACAGAGATAAAAGTAGATAAAGAAATGATTGAAACATATTCAGATGAAGAGTTAAGAATATTGCTTAAAAAGCCTAATACTAAGAAATGCAGTTTTATAGAGTTCAGAAATTGGACTATATCAAACATACTCATTGGAAGTGGAATGAGGGTGCAAACATTGATTAATTTAAAAATTAAAGATATAGATTTAGATAATGATTTTATTAATTACTCTCACACAAAAAATAGAAAAAAGCAAATAGTTCCTTTAAGCTCAACATTGAAAAGCGTAATTATTGAGTATCTAAAATATAGAGGTGGAGAAGATGAAGACTATTTAGTTACTAATATCTATGGTGAGCAGTTAAAGGCAAATTTACTAAGCCAAGGTATGTGTAAGTATCATAGAAGCAGAGGAATCTCAAAGACAGGGTTACATAGATATAGGCATACATTTGCAAAGAATTGGATATTGAATGGTGGAGATATTTTTAGGCTTCAAAAAATTCTTGGTCATAGCACTATGGATATGGTGAAAGAGTACGTAAATCTATTTGACAATGAATTGCAGATTGATTTTAATGATTTTAATCCTCTTGATAATCTACATGTCAATAAGAAGAGTATTAGAATGAGATGTTAATACTTTTATGGATTGAAATGTATTTAATACCATATTATAATAAAATTATATTGTATATAGGGGGAATGGCAATGGAAGATGGAGGATTAGCTCTAGGGTTAATATTAATTATAGGAGCTGGTGCTGTAATAGTAATATGGAGGGCATATAATCAAGCAAAAGCTGAACCTAAAAAAGAGATTTATGAGAATTTATTAAATGAGCTTAGAAAAGACCCAAATAATGGGGAGCTTAGAGGGAAAGTTTTAGAAGCAGGAAGAGATTATTATTCAACATTAAGACATGACCATCTATTAACTATTTATGACGAGCAAGCTATTACAAATGACGTTAATTCAGCTTGCGTAAATGTTGTAAACAATCAAACAGTTAACAGAGAAAATACTGTTTATGAAGACATTAAACTTTTATCAGAACTAAAAGACGAAGGCATCATAACAGAAGATGAATTTAATGAAAAGAAAAAAGTGTTATTGGGAAAGATAGTTTAACATAAAAATAAAAGCAGGCTTGAGAGCTTGCTTTTTATTTTGATTACCAAGAGCCTTCATCATATATACTTATTGTGTAATTTTGGTACATATTTTGTACTCAAAATACACAGGGGTTGTGTAAAAAAGGTACAAAAAGTGCACCTAAATTACACAAGGGTTATGTAAAAATGGTACGTTTTTTGTACCGAAATTACATACAAACTAATATATCTATACAATACTAATATATCTATACTATTACTAAACACCCGTTGGGTGTTTTTAGTTAGTTTAGTTTTTAGGCTTTTTCAAAAAAACTTTTTCATATGCATAAAATATTATTTATTCTAATTTAACTTCTATTACTTAAACATAATATATTTACACCTGTTTATAAATTACACTAACTTGACATCAACTTATATTTTGTTTATCACTAGTCTATACTAGCTTTACACTAGCTTATGCTATCTTGATACTAAGTTAACACTAAATTGATAGAGTTTTATGTTTTAGGTTTTATATATAGGCTTTGGTCAAAAAAAGTAGTAATACAATATTGGAAAAGTTACGAAGATTGGTATTACCTTAATATCTCCAAAGGACATTATAAGAAATGTTCAAAATGTAACGAAGTTAAATTAGTAAGTGAATTTAGTCCAGATTTAACAAAATCCGATGGATTTAAGAGCTGTTGTAAGGAATGTGATAGAAAAAGTAAAAAAAGTAAGTAATTGGGGAGAAAATAGGTTGAAAAAAAGGTTAGTTACTATACTAATATATGTAGGGATGTATATCTCACACAGAAATTCTCATAATACCTCACTTATTTGAGTGGAGTTATTCCCCTACTAAATCATTAGATATAATTCCAAAGAAGATTGCAGAACAATATAAGTATGAATATGAAAATTGGTATTATACAGAAGTTGAAAAAGGTAGTTATAAAAAATGTAGTAAATGTGGGGAAGTTAAA
>CAYMGW010000263.1:0-1351 GCA_964390085.1 uncultured Tissierella sp. | reverse complement strand
AGTGAGTGAATTTAGAAAACGTTCAGACAATAAAGGTGATGGATATAGAAGTGAGTGTTATCAATGTGAAAGAATAGCTAAAAATAAGTAAAAGTGGCGAAAATAGGTCAAAAAGTGGTTAAAATCTCCCTATTAACTATGTAGGGGTCTTTTTTAAAAAATAAATAAATATCGTGCAAAATAGCTTGAAAAGAATCATTAGTTACTATATAATAGTAAGTGTGGATTAGATTACAATATATATCAAAAGTTAGTTAACAGTGAAGGTATTATACATGCCTTTTTTTGTTGTACTTTTTTGTATACTATCTGATGAATGTAAGTATATACTATGAGCTATATAATACAATAGGTTAATAGTACAGGCTGTAACTATTGATAATGCTACAAAGTATTATCTCAATAATAAGAATGAATATGTGTAAACGTTTTTACATAGAAATGTGAAAGGAGAATTTATGAATGAGTAATGAATCAATATTAAAAAAACAAAGCGAGGTCTTGGTTATGAAAAGAATGGCAAACAGTATTAAAAACAAATTATTTAAAAAGGAAAGATATTCTGATGAAGTTGTAAATATCAGAACAGATTACATTAACAAAAATAATAAGATTATTAAAGAGCTTGAGAATTTTAAAGAAGAGTTTAACCAACTATATGATGATTTCAGAGAAGAGTTAAAACAACTATCATAGAATTAAATTTAAAACTAATGTAGGCTTTTAAATAATTAAACTGTATTTTGAAAGGTGGAAGTTTGTGAATAAGAAATTAGAGGAAAAAATATTTAATCTGTATCAAGCAGATTTTTTGATTAAGAATGGATGCACTGTTATCTCTACAGGTAGGGAAGGTAAAAATGTATATGTAGGATTTCTGATAAATGAATCTTTTGATACCTATATGGAGAGATGGAGAATAAGAAAGCATTAATTATTACTACAAAGGTCAAAGTAAGTCAAGGTCAAATAAAATAAAAAATATTTAAAAAGCAAGAGTAGAGATATTTCTTGCTTTTGTTTATTACAGGAGGATTTTAAAATGGAGAAAAAATATTACTTATGTTTAAGTCAAAGACAAGCTGGTTACTTAATGGTGAAAGGTTTTAAATTATTAAAGATTACAGCTAATGAAAAAGATATTAGAAAGAATGTTTTTTACTTTACTTTTTCAGATGAAATATTAAAAGAAGTAACTATTTACAATGAATTGAGAAAAAAACATGGAAATGATTTAGGATTATAAAAATATTGTGGCAAATTATGAATTGCAAATTACAAACACTTAATTAGTGTTTTATTTATTTCAAAAAATCTAATTTTAAAAAGGAGCTTTTATTATGAATTATAT
>CAYMGW010000262.1:402-4005 GCA_964390085.1 uncultured Tissierella sp. | reverse complement strand
CCTACCTAGCGGACTACAATATATGCACTCAAAGTCAATTTCTCTCAATTTATATCCAAGCTTTTTAGCACTTTCAACACCATTCTCACTTAGGTTAGAATTCTTCCATCCCTGCATTCTTCCTTCTTTATTCCATTCTGTTTCTCCATGTCTAGTTATATATATTTTCAATTATGCTCCTCCTTGTTTCAGTTTTATCAATTTTGTTATTTATTATTGTATAATGTACAATAATATTATACAATATAATTATACATTAGTATCTTATGTAAAGGAGAATTATTATGATTAAGGAAAATAAAAATTATACCTTTTCTCTTCCAATAGATTTGATTGATAAAATAAGAGACTATTCAAATGAAGGATATATTCCTTCTATCAATTTTGCCGTAAAAGAAGCCCTTGAAGCTTATACAAGAAACTTAGATAAAGAAAAACTCTATAATGAAATGAAAGAAGCTTCTAAGGATCCACTATTCCTTTCGGATTTAAATGAAACAATGGATGATTTTTCCTATGCTGATTTTGAACAATCAAAGGAGGAAAAGTAATGAATTATCAATGGAACATTTTCTGGGCGGATTTAAATCCGGTTAAAGGTTCAGAACAAAAGGGAATAAGACCTGTATTAGTTGTATCTGAAGAAGCAGTTAATCAAGCTTTGCCAATAGTCACAATTCTAGCTATAACTTCATGGAAAGAAGGTAGAAATATTTATCCAGTAGAATATTTATTATCTCCCGAAGATTCTAGTTTGCCTATTATTTCCATAGTTATGGCCCATCAAATTAGGTCAATTCCCAAAGATCGGTTGCTGGAGAAATGTGGGATTATTAGTAATGAGGATTGTAGAGATAAAATTAGAAATATTGTTAAATTATATTTGGATTTAGTCTAGAATCAAAGATATAATATCTTTGGTTCTAGACTATCTATTCCATAGTAAATTATATCCTCTTCTATAGTTATCCTAAGATTTATGTTATCTCCTTCTATTTTTAACACTTCTGTCATAGTTGCCCCCTTATAATTTAAACTTTTCCTTAATTATTTGTGCTACCTCTACTGCGCTTAATTCTGTATTATTTATTCTAGTTTTGTGAAATAACTTAGTTGATGTTTTTGTTCAAAACCAACCTTCTTGTATAGACTAATTGCTTTTTCATTTTTTGAATTAACACAAAGATTAATATAATCTATAGAATTAAATGAAAATAACCATTTCAATGCCATAGTTAATAGTTTACCGCCTATTCCTTTTCCTCTTTGTAATTCACTTACTGCAAAAAACTCAATATTTCCTTCTCCAAATTCAGGTTCTGCTTCAACATAAATATAACCAGCTAATTCCTTAGCTTCTTTACAGACAAATACTTTCCTATGATTATTTAATCGTGATACTATTTCTTCTCCACTATAATAGGTATTTGGAAAAGTTTTATAATGAAGCTCTTTCATAGCTTTATAATCCTCAATATCCAATTCTATCAAAGATATATCATCTAAATTATCTAAATCACTTCTTTCAAATTCTAATATACTTTCTTCACTAATTTTACTAAAATCAAAAGTATTTGCTAGCTTTAGACAATTATAATTTTTATTATTAATAAACATACTAATCATTACTATTTTCTTTGGAATCAATTGTAACATCTTGTTCCACATATCAGTTACAATATCCCATTTTCCCTCTTCAATAAAAGGTCCCCAGATTTCAGCATTATTCCTTTCCATATCTGCATCAAATCCTAATACACCAATTATTTCATTTTCTTCTGTAGCAATCATAAAGCTTTTATCAAATTGAATATCTGTTATATCTTCTCTTAATGAATTCTCTATTTCTTCACTATCATCACCACAGTAAGCAATATGATTTTCTTCTTTGCTATTTAATTTTGCTATAAAATTACTAATTTTCTTAATATCTTCTTTTTTAGCCAAAGTAAGTTTTACCATATTAGAACTCCTAATCTCTATTCATCTAATGCTATTTCACAGATAAACTATATAAAATTTCACCATCAATGACCTTGCCAGTATCTTTAAATCCAACTTTTGTATATAGTGTTTTAGCTACTATATTCTGAGGATCAAAGGATAAAAAAATTTCCTTACAATCATCATATTTTCTCATTTCTTCTATTATCATTAATAGTGAAATCTTTCCATATCCTTTCCCTTGATATCTATGATCTATCATAAATCTACATATTTCATAAAATTTATTATCATAGCAATATCCATACATGGCAAAACCCACCATTGTATCCCCATCATATATAGCTTTTGTTATCCATCCTTCCTCAACTTTTGATTGGGCAAGTGATAAGGCATTAGATGCGACAAATTCCTCACAAATAAAATGTTTATCTTCTCTATTTGTGGTTAAAAAAGTACATTCAATCCAATTTTCTTCAGTAATATCTCTAAAGTTTATATTCACTCTATGTCCACCTCTAGATTTTATTCTATTTTATCATAAATACTTTTGATTTCTTCCCAATTCCAGTTTAACATTCTTACTCTAAAAACTTCATACATCATTTGCAGTGATTTTTCATCGGTTCCAATCCATTTAAATGCATCATGTTCATCCGATAATCTTACTTCTCCTTTTTCAAATTTACATAAGTAAATAATTCCTGCTATTTGATAATCTTCTCTAATTAGATTCCATGTATCTAATAATTTTATTGGCTCAACTATCAGCCCAGTTTCTTCTATCATTTCTCGTCTTAGAGTTTCTTCTGCAGTTTCACCAAATTCCATGCGTCCTCCTGGCAATTCCCATAAATCCTCTTCTACTCCTTTATTATGCATCACTAAGAATTTGTCTTCATTAAAAATTAATGCTTTAACTCCTATATCTATTTTTTTATTATCTGCCATTGCTCTTCCCCTACCTTTTCAGTCATTACTTATTTCCCATTTCCTCAATTTACTACAACATCTCTATCATACTCAAAACTATTTCTGCTGATTTATTAGCTGCAATAGATTCAAAGGCATTATAACTAATTGTAGCCTCATCATCAGCATTGTCTGATATACTTCTGATAACCACAAAAGGTATGTTATTTATATGAGCAACATGTCCTATTGCAGAGCCTTCCATTTCTACACAATGTGGTGAATAGTCTCTAACTAACCTTCTCTTTATTTCACTATCTTCAATAAAGCTTTCTCCACTGATTATTCTTCCAATGTGATAATTCCAGTTTTCACTTCGATGTAATCTACATGCTTTAGAAGCCGCATCGATTAATTTTTCATCAGATTCAAAACAACTTTTATAGGGAAAGAAACTTTCCATCTGAGCCTTTCTTACGTCATGGTGTGTAACATTATTAGATATTACTACATCACATATCTTGACTGATTCATGTAGTCCACCAGCAATGCCAGTATTTATAATACTATCTACACCAAACCTATCGATTAAAATTTGTGTACATGAAGCAGCATTTACTTTACCTATACCACAACAAGTTATGATTACATTTTTGTCATCTATGAAGCCTATATAAAAATCAAATCCAGCAATATTTTCTTTTCTCTTAATATCAGTCTTGTTTTTTAACAACTCAATTTCTAAAT
>CAYMGW010000262.1:0-392 GCA_964390085.1 uncultured Tissierella sp. | reverse complement strand
ACCTATAATACCGATGTTTTTCATGTTTTCTTCACCTCTTAACCTTACTCTCTAATCTTCTACCTATTATCTTTTATTTCCTAAATACTATTTTAAATACCTTATCTTGAGATTCTTCCTTTATTACATTAAAACCAACACTTTCTCCAATGTCAATAAAATATTCAATATCCTGAGCTTTGTTTTTTCTTGAAATCCCATAGCCAGTTTTAATTGTTCTAGCAGGAGTACTTATCTCTAGCTGAACTACAAAAATATCTTTTATACCACCATCATATTCTGGTATTGTAGTGTCCCATAAAATAAATTCTCCATTATCCTTTAATACTCTATATATCTCTTTAAATACCTTTTCATGATCATCTTTATTAATATACATTAATGTAAAAAAT
>CAYMGW010000261.1:1794-4019 GCA_964390085.1 uncultured Tissierella sp. | reverse complement strand
TCTGTATCTCATATGTGCTTGAGACTCACCACCAAATGCTGATCTTAAATTTTCTGCTGTCATTGCATTCATTAAAATTCCCCCTTATAAATTTTACTATATATATTTTATACTATATTCTAAACAATGTCTAGAATATGCAACCCTCTTCATATATATATCCATTTTCTATAGGCTTAATCAAAAAAACGGGACTTTTCGTCCCATTTTTTATATAAACAAACTCATATTAGAGTCATCGGCAGCATTAAGCATTGTTGCTACTCCACCAATCTCCACTCCATCTAAAAGTTCTTCCTTAGTTATTCCCATTACATCCATTGACATTTGGCATGCTACCATTCTGATTCCAGATTTGATTCCTTGTTCTATTAGCTCCTCCAATGAGGATATGTTTTTATCCTTCATTACCATCCTTATCATCTTAGGCCCCATACCTGCCATATTCATCTTAGAGAGTCCAAGTTTCTTGCTGCTCTTTGGCATCATCATTCCAAACATCTTAGCCATAAAATCCTTGTTTGTCTTTACATAAGAATCTTTCTTTATTATATTTAATCCCCAAAATGTAAAGAACATAGTGACTTCTTTACCCATTGCCCTTGCTCCATTAGCTATAATAAAGGACGCAATGGCTTTATCAAGGTCTCCACTAAATACTATAATATTTTTATCATCTTTTACTGGAGTCTCTATTTTTTCAGTTTTTTTTTGAGCCTTACTGCCTTTTTCAATAATAGCAATAAATCTCTTATCTTCCTTTTCTGTTTTTATTAAAGTATTGCCAGTATTCTTACACCAAGCCTGAATATCATTAACAAACCCAGGGTCAGTTGACATTACTTCTAATATGTCTCCATCATTAATCATTTTCATTTTTTCACTTACTTGCATAATAGGACCTGGGCAAGATAATCCACAGGCATTTAATTTAAAAACTTCTCCTGTACCAGCTACTCTAGTACTTATTGCTCCTGATTCTTCATCTTTTTTCTCTACTTTTTGAACTCCAGAATCACTAAAAGCTCCAGGACCATCATTATTTATACCACAAGCATCATTACCTTTGTCTTGGCAGAACATAGTTTTATAGGTATTAAAGCCTCCTGCGAAGTTTTTAGCTTTAAATCCATTTTGAGTGAGGATTCTAGAGCCTATATATCCTCTAAGTCCTACAGCACAATATATAACATAAGATTTATTTTTATCCAATTCTCCAAGTCTATTTCTTAGCTGTCCTAGAGGAATATTAATTGAGTCTTCAATATAGCCCATATCTCTTTCCTCTTCTTCTCTTACATCTAGTAAAATAGTATTTTCTTTATTTAATCCTTCTAATTCTTTCCAAAGAACAATATCAACTTTTCCTGATAATTGGTTTTCTGCTACAAATCCTACCATATTTACTGGATCCTTGGCTGAAGAGTATGGTGGTGCATATGCTAGCTCTAGTTCTGTTAAATCAGAAACCTTTCCTCCAAATCTAATAGCTGTAGCTATTACATCTATCCTCTTATCTACACCTTCATATCCTACTATTTGTGAACCTAAGACTTTACCTTCTTTATCAAATATTAATTTTATAGTCATTGGTAATGCTCCTGGATAATATCCTGCATTAGAGTTAGAATGAATAAGTGCTATAAAATAATCCTTTTTATAAACTTTACCTAATCTATTTAATGTTTTTTCATTAGTTCCAGTATTAGCAACTGTTAAATCAAAGACTTTAGCAATACTTGTTCCTTGAGTCCCTTTATATTCTTCCTTTGCCCCTAGGATATTATTAGCTACCATTCTACCTTGCTTATTAGCTGGGCCTGCTAAAGGTACCATTGTTTGAACATTATTTACATAGTCTTCTACTTCAATAACATCACCAATTGCATATATAAAATCATCAGAGGTTTTTAGATATTTATCTACAATAATTCCGCCTCTTTGATTTGTTTCTAATCCTGCATCCTTAGCTAATTCACCATTAGGTCTAATACCTATGGATAGTATAACCATATCTCCTTTGACTTCAGCTCCAGATTGTAATGTAATAGTAGTTACTCCATTGCCATATTCAAACTTGCTTACTCCATCTTTTAGTCTAAGGTCTACTCCCTTTGATTTCAAATGCTCATGAACTATTTGTGCCATCTCATAGTCTACAGGTGCCATTACCTGGTCTAGCATCTCTACTATTGAAACCTTTAATCCTAAATCATATAAGTTCT
>CAYMGW010000261.1:0-1784 GCA_964390085.1 uncultured Tissierella sp. | reverse complement strand
TTCAAGACCGATAAATCCACCACCTACTACTATTGCAGACTTTGGCTTTTTGTCATCTATATATCCTTTAATTGTATCTGTGTCTGGTATATTCCAAAGACTAAAGATATTAGGTGAGTCAATTCCTGGTATTGGTGGTTTTATTGGAGTTGACCCTGTAGATAAGATTAGATAATCATAAGATTCTTCATATGTTTTGTCATTTTTTAAATCCTTAACTAATACCTTTTTTTCGTCCTTAAGTATCTTCGTAACTTCTGATTTTATTCTTACATCTACATTAAATCTCTCCATAATTCCTTCTGGTGTTTGAACTAATAGAGAATCTCTATTTTCTATTGCTCCGCCTATATAATATGGTAACCCACAGTTTGCAAAGGAAACATATTCTCCCCTTTCAAATAAAACTATCTCAAGATTTTCGTCAAGCCTTCTAAGTCTAGCTAAAGCTGTTGCACCACCAGCTACCCCACCAACTATAACTACTTTTTTACTCATTTTGAATGCCTCCTTGTTAAATTTTCGACTTTAAAACTTATACCCGGTACCCGTATATTTATATACTATTCCATTGTTCCATTTTTGTCAATGGAATAATTAAAAATAAATAAAAAATTTTTTTATTTAAATCTCATCATGAAAAGGCCCATATCTATTTAAGATATGAGCCCTAAATTAATGTTTATATTCACTTAATAATATTTCTTACAATCAATGTATTCTTGTACTATCCTTAATGTTTCTCCAAATCTTTGGAAGTGGACTATTTCTCTTTCTCTCAAAAATCTTAATGTATCTGTTACTCCTGGATCATCGCTTACTCTAATTAAATATTCGTAAGTTGACCTTGCTTTTTCTTCTGCTGCCATATCTTCGTGTAAATCTGCTATTGGGTCAGCTTTTGACTGAATATATCCAGCTGTCCAAGCCTGGCCTCCTGCATTATGAGGAAATGGACTCTTCCCATGATTTACATAATGAGCTTCAAAGGGTGTTCCTTTTATCTGGCTTACTGGGGCATCTTTAACTAGCCTCCATACTAAGGTTCCAATTATTTCCCAGTGAGCTAACTCTTCTGTGCCTATATCTGTCAATATCGCCTTACCTTCATTTGTTGGCATAGTCCACCTTTGAGTTAAATATCTTATTCCTGCTGACAATTCACCATCTGGTCCTCCAAACTGTTCTAGTATCATTGCAGCTAATGCTGGATTAGTTGTATCTACTCTTACTGGATATTGTAATTTTTTTTCATATACCCACATAGTTATCCTCCTTTAACAATTAGTAAAGTTTATTTCCCAAGGCCAAGGTCCGTCTATATAGCCCCAAGGATATTTACTCATACCTGTATTTTTTAGAGGACCATATTTTGCTTGATACATCATTTCAAGTTCACTGTATCTTTGAGATGCGTTATTATGAAGTCTCAAAGCCTTTTCATCATTTGGATGAGTATCTAGATATAATCTTCCTTAAAAAGTTTAAAGAAACCGGTATGGATGTAGAAAACATCTATGATCTATTTGCCGTTATTATTGAAAACTTTAATACTTGGATTTTATCTGAAAAAGATAAAGTAGCTTCCATGTATAATAAGGAACTCTCGATTCTATATTACGTAATGTATAACTTAACTTCAGCTATTGTGAGGTTAAGTTTTAAACTTAGGGCTATGCAGAACTCAGCCCGAGGATGTACTGAGCGTGAAATTGAAAGCGTATTACAAAGTTTTCTACGTTTGAGTGAGATTAGAGGTATGGCTAATGGTAGGCGAGAAGTTA
>CAYMGW010000260.1:1461-4025 GCA_964390085.1 uncultured Tissierella sp. | reverse complement strand
CTAAACTCTGATTCCTCTGTTTTTGCAGTACCAGTCATACCGGAAAGTTTAGTATACATTCTAAAGTAGTTTTGGAACGTAATAGTTGCTAGAGTCTTTGATTCAGATTTTACATTTAGCTTTTCCTTAGCTTCAATTGCTTGGTGAAGGCCATCACTATATCTTCTACCATACATAAGTCTTCCAGTAAACTCATCTACAATAATTACCTCTCCATCTTTTACTACATAGTCAATATCTCTCTTCATTATAGATCTAGCCTTCAATGCTTGATTAACATGATGAGCTATTTCCATATTTTCTATATCGGATAAATTTTCAATTCCAAAGAAGGATTCAGCCTTTGCAGTACCTTTTTCAGTAATAGAGCAAGACTTAGCCTTTTCATCTATTACATAATCTACAGTTTCTTCTTTTATTTCCCTATTAAATGGATCCATCTTTTCTTCACTAGGGTCCATTACTCTACTAGTTAATGTCCTAGCAAAACTATCAGCCATTTCATAAAGTTTAGTAGATTTATCACCTACTCCAGAGATTATAAGAGGAGTCCTAGCCTCATCTACTAATATACTGTCCACCTCGTCAACTATTGCAAAATAAAGTGGTCTTTGAACCATATCCTCTTTATAGATAACCATATTATCTCTAAGATAATCAAATCCAAATTCATTATTTGTACCATAAGTAATATCACAGTTATAAGCTGCTTTTCTTTCTTGATTACTTATACCGTGGATAATACACCCCACTGTAAGGCCTAGGAATTCATGGACTTTACCCATCCACTCTTTATCTCTCTTAGCTAAGTAATCATTTACTGTAACTATATGAACACCTTTCCCTGTTAGGGCGTTTAAATATGCTGGCAAAGTAGCTACTAAAGTTTTACCTTCAC
Source organism: uncultured Tissierella sp. (assembly GCA_964390085.1). Lineage (GTDB taxonomy): Bacteria > Bacillota > Clostridia > Tissierellales > Tissierellaceae > Tissierella. The sequence continues at coordinate 3,127 of CAYMGW010000260.1, read as the reverse complement.
CAGTTTTCATCTCTGAGATTCTTCCTTGATGAAGTATTATTCCACCAATTAATTGAACTCTAAAATGTTTCATCCCAAGAACCCTATAGGATGCTTCTCTAACCACTGCAAAAGTCTCTGGTAAAATATCATCAAGAGTTTCACCTTGATTTAATCTATTCTTAAATTCTGATGTCTTTTCTTTTAACTGTTGATCCGTTAATTTTTGCATTTCTCCATCTAGAGATTCTATTTTATCTACTAGAGGTGCAATCTTTTTTAGCTCCCTATCACTATAGGAACCAAATATCTTTTCAAATAGGCCTGCCATTCCAAACCACACCTTTCAACTTCAATATCGTAGCTATCATATTATTTTATCATTTATTGATATTCCTTTCAACTAAATATAATTTTAAGGGTTAATACTTTTAGTATATATCCTATAGGTTTTATATCTTTCTCCACCAAATTTTTCAATATCTCTAATCATTTCATCATTGTATTCCCATATTGTAGAACCTTCCCCAAATTTATATCCCTTATCCAATGCTTTCCTATAAGATTGTAAATAGATTGCAGATGGAACTCCTTTTTTTCTATATTCTGGCACAACAAAAAGAACAAAGAATCTCATCTTATCTATTTTTTTCTTCAAATATAGAAACTTAAATATTCCAAAAGGAAATAATTTACCATTTAGTTTTTTAAGTACCTGATTATAATCAGGTAAGGATATATTAAATCCTATAGGTTTGCCGTCTAAAGTTCTGGCAATGTAAATCAAATCTGAATCAGCAAAAGGTACAATCTGCTTTGCAATAAGATTTAACTCATCATCTGTTGGAGGAATAAAGTCATCCCATTCCTTGGGCATAGCTTTTATAATAATCTCCTTAATATCCTTCATTTCTTTATCTATATTTTTTAATTTTAATTAAATCAATTTTATCCAATTTAAACTTATATTTCTCCATAGCATATGGAACAAGTTTTTCATACCTTGAAATATTTTCATTTTCAAGTACACTCTTGTAGGCATAGCAATCAAAATATTTTTCAAAGCCATATTCCAAAAAATAGTCATTATAATATTTTTTATTATATGTATTCATTATTAAAGTTGGGTCTTCTAGATTATCTATCAAAAAACCCCTGTTATCATCTCCACCTGGTAGAGATAAAGGCCCTTTTATAGAATCCATTCCCTGATTATATAGCCACCTTTCTGCAAACTCTAACATAGAAAATCCAACTTCCATATCCTCAATAGACTCAAATAATGATATATAGCCTTCCTTAAACCCTTTAGCATTATTAAGATGCTCGTTAATCCCAACAAGCAATCTCCCCACCACCTGATTGCTTTTATAGGCTACAATCTTTATATTTGGACCTGATTGATTTAAAAAATTATTTTTACCCATTATATATTTCTTAAAGTCGGAAACTATTGGTGGAACCCAAGCATCGTCAAATTTGTATAATTTAAAGGGCAAATAAATAAAGTCATTTAAAGTTTTACTATCTTTTACTTCTTCAATTTGTGTTTCTCTTGATAAAATGGATTCCATATACCTTGCCTCCTTATAATGTTCTTATAAACAACTATATCATAATATTCATCAAATAATACCATAAAAAAATGCAGGATAATCTCCTGCATTTTTTGTGATTTCATTTATAT
>CAYMGW010000260.1:0-1451 GCA_964390085.1 uncultured Tissierella sp. | reverse complement strand
TTATATTAAAGCTCTGGCTCTATCAATCCATAATTACCATCTTTTCTCTTATAAACTATACTAACTCCCTCATGGTCAGAATCTAAGAATACGTAGAAATTGTGTCTAAGTAATTCCATCTGTAATATTGCTTCCTCTGATGACATTGGCTTTAATCCAAATTTTTTCTTTTTTACTAATCTTGGTTTTTCGAAATCATCCTCCATTGGTAGAGGTAATACATTTTCAAATCTAATAGTTTCATTGTTTTTATATCTTTTTTGCAATTTTGTTTTATATTTCCTAATTTGTCTTTCTAATACATCAACTGTCTTGTCAATAGATGCGTACATATCATCTGTTGATTCTTCAGCTCTAATAATAGTGCCAGGTAGGTTTATGGTTACCTCAATTATTTTCCTATTCTTCTCTGAACTGAAGGTGACATTTCCCTCAATATCCTTTTGGAAATATTTGTCTAATTTCCCTAGCTTTTTCTCTGTTACATCTCGTAATGCATCTGTTATCTCCATATTTTTTCCAGTGAAATTTAATTTCATAAACCCAGCTCCTTTCATATAAGCATAATATATAATAGCTTATACTATTTGTTATATATATTATCCTAAAATGATAAGAATTAACATTTTAAAATTTATTATTTTATTTGCTAATTGCAATTTTCCATTGTGTATAGATTGTGAATTATAAACTATGAATTGTGAGTTATTTCTGTGGATAATGTGTATAAACCTGTGTAAAACTGTTAATAATCTTATTTTATCCATTTTTTTCTGTGGATAAGTTATGGACAAGTAGTGAATATATTATAATTATGAAAATATATAAACACTTCTTAGCTTGATATTTACAGAGTTTTTTGATAAAATGATTATCATCTCAAAATGGAGGTAAAATCTTGGATAATAATTTAGATGATAAGAACATTATTAAATCTGCTATAAAAATTTTTCATTTATTAGAAGTATTAACGGAACATAAAAAGCTTAGTATAAGTATGCTAAGTGAATTAACCGGTTATAGCAAAAGCACTACTCAACGTATAGTAAATACATTAAAATATTTAAAATACATTGATCAAGATATGTCCACATTTGAATACTTTCCTTCAATAAAGCTATATGAACTGGGTAGTAGCGTAGTAAACAATATGGCAATAAAAGATGTAGCAAAGCCCCATATAATAAAATTATATAATGAAGTAAATGAAACCATTAACTTAGGTATACTAGATGATAACAGTGTTGTTTATCTAGATAAAATGGTTTCAAAATCACCCCTAAGAGTAGAATTAGAGCTAGGTATTAAGGTCCCACTTTATTGTAGTGCTTTGGGTAAAGCTATTGCTGCATTTAATGATGAAGTAGTTTCCTTTGGAAATAATTACATTAAATATACGGAGAAAACAATTTCTTCTGATGAAGAATTATTTGAAAAATTCAAAAAACAAT
>CAYMGW010000259.1:0-4038 GCA_964390085.1 uncultured Tissierella sp. | reverse complement strand
ATAGAGTGGCCATTAGAAGGCATAGAAGAAGTACTTTTATCCGAAAAGGATAGAAGGGCTAAAACCCTTAGGGAATCAAAAATAGAGTTTCAACTATAAGGCTTTCATGACCATATTATAAGGGCTATTCATATGGCTTTTATCAATATGGTCATAACTGTTATTAATAGCTATTATCAAAATATCCATAATAGTTATTAATATCTATAAATACAAAAATAACGGAATCTTTTAAAAGGTGATTAGATGATAGATAGAATTAAAGAGATAATAGACTACAGAGAATTACTAAAGAACCTTACTGTTAAAGAGTTGAAGCTTAAGTATAAGAACTCTGTATTAGGTTTTTTTTGGTCATTTTTAAATCCATTGCTGATGCTTGTAATATATACCTTTGCTTTTAAATTTGTTTTAAAGATTCAAATTGAAAATTTCTCTGTGTTTTTACTGGCGGGTATGCTACCTTGGACCTTCTTTCAAGTTTCAATAATGGGAAGCACTAACTCTTTAGTAAATAATGCAGGCTTAATAAAAAAGGTATACTTCCCAAGAGAAATAATGCCTTTATCACTGATATTTTCAAATTTTGTTAACTTTTTAATCACATTTATAATATTATTTGCAGCATTATTTGTGTTCAAAATAAAAGTAGGATTTTCAATATTACTTTTACCTATTATATTATTACTTCTTTTACTTATAACCATAGGGCTTAGTTTAATACTTTCAGCTTTAAATGTTGTTTATAGAGATGTATCTCATTTTGTGGAAATAATATTTATGGCTTGGTTTTATGCCACTCCAGTGGTATATTCCTTTGAGTTAGTTCCTGACAAAATAAAACCATTAATACTATTTAACCCTATGACATTGGTAGTTCAATCTGTAAGAGATGTAGTTATATACAATAAAATACCTCCTGCAGAATATCTTTTAAGAATGTTAATAACAGGTATAATACTAATTGCAATAGGATACTTTGTATTTAGTAAGATTGAAAAAAGTATAGCTGAGTCCATTTAATTAATATAAATAGAAAATCGGGAGATGCGTATGACTGTTATCGAGTTTAAAAATGTAAGCAAACATTTTAAAATATACAAAAATCGAAGCTATTCAATAAAAGAAAAGTTCATAAACATGGTTTTGAAGAGAAACAAACTTGAAGTGAAGAATTTTGATGTTCTAAAAGATGCATCCTTTAAGATAGAAAAAGGTCAAACCGTAGGAATAATAGGGGAGAATGGTACTGGTAAAAGTACTACTTTAAAGTTAATCTCTAAGATATTATATCCTGATGAAGGAGATATATTAGTAAACGGGAAGGTCTCTGCACTATTAGAAGTGGGAGCTGGATTTCAACCAGATTTAACTGGAAAAGAAAATGTATATTTATATGGCTCTATACTAGGATTAAGTAGAGATGAGATAAATGAAAGATATGATAGTATAGTAGAGTTTTCAGAGCTTAAGGATTTTATGGATATGCCTGTAAAAAATTATTCTTCAGGTATGTATATGAGATTAGCCTTTGCCGTAGCTATAAATGTAAATCCAGATATTTTAGTAGTAGATGAAGTACTTGCTGTTGGAGATGAAAATTTTCAGAAGAAGTGTATAAATAAAATACTAGCTTTCAAAAAGCAAGGAAAGACTATAGTTTTTGTTTCCCATGATATGAGCATAGTGAGAAAGATATGTGATAGAGTATTTTTTATAAAGCGTGGCGGATACATGATAGAAGGAACACCTGAACAAATGATAGGACTTTATATGAAACTCGTATATTCTAATGATGATGATAAGCAACTGGTAGAACAAGAAATAGAAAATAAAGCTAAGAATATAGAGAAAGTAGTTTCTGATAAAATTGAATATAATATTAATCTTCATGAGGCGCAAGAATATATTGAAGGAAATAGATTTGGTAATAAGGACTTAGAGATTACCAATGTATATTTCTCCAGCTCTCAGGGCCAAATAACTAATACATTCTTAACTGGGGATAATATAGTTATTAATGTAGAGTTTAAAAAGAATAAAGAAGTAGAAGATGCTGTTTGTGGTTTTTCAATTTATTCAGAAGAAGATTGGAGACTTGTGGGACATAATTGCAGGCAAGATGGAATTATATTTACCAACATAAAAGATAAAAACCACATGAAATTAACTATTAAAGCCAATAGATTCTTAAAAGGTAAGTATTATTTAGAGATTGCTTTGCATAGTTCAGATGAAACAAAACAATATGACTTTAGAGTTAAACATTATTATTTTAATATAGTGGAAAGTGATATACAAGAGTTTGGTAAAATGCGAGTTGATTGTGATTGGTCCTGGTAATTTAAAGGAGGAATAAACATGAACTTAGGAAATTCAAAGTATAATCAATTGTTTAATCCAGAAGAAAAACATTATATAAGTTATTCAAATGATGTTGATATGTCAGATAAAAATAGCTCTCATATTATAATTTTAGATTATATAGAAAAGGGCTCTAAGGTACTAGATGTGGGCTGTTCTTTTGGATACTTGGGAGAATGGCTTGCTCAAAATAAAAACTGTAATATGTACGGTATCGATATAGACACAAAAGCTATTAATTTTGTAAAAAGTTCAAATATTTACAAAGATGCTTACTATATTAACTTAGATAACGTAGAAAATGAAGATAGTAAGGATAAAGTTATTTTTGACAATCTGGATGAAGATTTTGATTATATAATTTGTGCAGATTTATTAGAACATTTAAAAGATCCTACATATATCTTAAAATTGTTGAGTAAAAAGCTGAAATTCGATGGAGAAATTATAGTTAGTGTTCCTAATATATCAAACATTGATATTGTAGTTAATTTGCTTGAAGGAAGATTTAACTATGGTCCTTTTGGTATTATGGACAATACGCATTTAAGATTCTTTACTAAAAAGTCTTTTATTGAATGGATAGCAAGCATTAATGTAAATAGCAAAGAATATAAGTTAGATTTAAGCACCATTGGAGAAGTTCATGTTATTCCAGAATCTACACAAGAGTTGAAAAAAGATTATGAAAATCTTATTAATGGTCTTCTTAGAATTAATCCCAATTTAAAAATTCTTCAAAATTTATTTGCTATTAAAAAAGTTCATAAATCACAAAAAGAACAATCTCTTATTGAAATGTTGAAAAGATATAGAAAAGACAATAAAATCGTTGAAGTAGAGGCTTCGCCTAGTAAACCTTCATTACCTTTAAATTCCGTTAATGGTTATGAATTTAATTTTTTAAATAAAGAAGATGATCTTTGCGGCATAATTATATTACCAGCTACATACGGTAAAACTTTAAGCTGCAAATTCCTTGTAGAGATATTTGAAGAAAATTCTAACATTCCAATTATGCAAAATATAATGAATATTACTAAAGTTGTAGATAATAAATGGTTAAGCATAGAATTTAATAGAATGCAAGGGGTTAAAGATAAGAATATCAGAATAAAAATAATTCCTATACAATGTTCAGATTCTCTTTCAATATGGATGAATGATAAGAACTCCCCTTGCCTTAAGCTTAGTTACTATAAAGATGACTTTAATATCCAAAATAGTATAGAAGAAAATCCTTATTTGGAGAAATTAGATAATATTTTTAAAAGAGATAATATGTTAAGTAAATGTAATATTAATAGTGATTTAAATGTAGAAGAAATATTAGATGAAAATAGAAGATTAAGAAATCTAATTAAAGATTTATTAGATGAAGTTAGGTAGAACCTTAGAAAGTGGTGAAGATTTTGATTAATAACCCTAAGATAAGTTTTATAATAGTAAATTATAATGGTAAACATCTATTAGAAGGATGCTTTAATTCATTAAAAAAGTTGAAGTATCCTCATGAGCAAATTGAAATAATTTTAGTGGATAATGGCTCAAAGGACGGTTCTATTGAATTTGTAAAAAACAAGTTTCCAAAAGTAAAAATTATAAGAAATGAAACCAATGAAGGTTTTGCAAAACCTAATAATGATGCAGCGAAGATAGCGCAAGGAGAATATC
>CAYMGW010000258.1:0-4042 GCA_964390085.1 uncultured Tissierella sp. | reverse complement strand
TGGTATGATCGTGGATGGTTCTGGATTAATTATTGCCCATCCTGATGATGAAGTGAGATTAAAACTTAATATGTCAGACCTTAGTACTTCCGGATATAAAAATGCTGAGGGTTTATTAGAAAAAATGCAGCTTGGAGAACCTGGGAACCATACCTATACAGATGTAAATGGAGTTGAAAATAATTTAATATTTTCATCTATTGATTATAGCCCAAATTGGAATATTGCTGTTAAAATTCCCGTTAGTGAGCTATATTCAAAATCTAATCAGATTTTAAAAACTATTATTATCTGGATATCAGCTATTGTTCTAATAGTAATTGTCGCAGTATACTTTTTATCAAATGCAATATCTAAACCTATAATCCAAGGAGCTAATTTCGCAAAACAAATTGCAAATTTAGATGCTTCAACTAATTTGCCAGATAAGTTAATCAAGAAAAATGATGAAATAGGAATATTGGCAAATTCATTACAATCTATTACAGATAATCTTAGGAAGTTTATTAGTACAGTAGGTGATTCTGCAAATCAAGTTGCCACTGCATCAGAGATACTGTCAAGTACTTCCGAACAATCCTCTACAGCATCTGAGGAAATATCAAAAACTATAGAACAAATAGCCGAAGGTGCAACAGAACAAGCTATAAATACAGAGGAAGGCGCAAAGAAAACTGATGAATTAAATAGTATTATAGAGAAAGAGTTAGTTTGCATGGAAAAGCTTGTTTCTCAAGCTAATACTGTTATAACATTAAAGAATGATGGTGAATCCATTGTATCAGAATTAATAGATAAAACTAGATTAAGCATTGAAGGTATCCAAAAGGTTTATAATGGAATTATTGAAACAAATAATAGTACTGAAAAAATACAGTCTGCTAGCAATGTAATACAAAGCATTTCAGAACAGACAAATCTTTTAGCTTTAAATGCAGCTATAGAAGCAGCAAGAGCAGGTGAAGCTGGCAGAGGATTTGCTGTAGTAGCTGAAGAAATAAGAAAATTAGCTGAGCAATCTAATCAATCAGCTGGTGAAATTGAGTCTATAGTTAATACCTTACAGGCTAATTCTCGTGTTGATGTAGATGTAATTACAGAAGTTTCAAAAACTACAAAGGAACAAGAATCTAGTGTAGAAATGACTAAGGAAATCTTTAGTGTAATCGCTAAAGAACTTGAGACAACAAAAGAAATTATAAATGAATTGGGAACCGTAGGTGAAACCATGAGAAATAGTAAGGATGAAATAGTTAATATCCTACAAAACTTATCTGCTATTGCCGAAGAAAATGCTGCAGCAACCCAAGAAGCTTCTGCATCTACAGAAGAACAAACAGCTTCCATGGAGGAAATCTATAGTGCTAGCAATAGTATGGCAAACTTAGCTGAAGAATTGAAAAATTTAGTTTCTCAATTTAAAATTGACTAATCTTTTCAAATAATTATCTTGAATATTTTATATAAACATGGGTATATTCTTTGATAAAGAGAATATATAATGATTATTTTATATTGCTTCCTAAATAAAGGAGGAATTATTATGGAAGACGTACTGAAGAAAGTTTTTTTAGCTGGTATCGGCACCTTAGCTTTAACTTATGAAAAAGCTAATGAAATGGTAGAAACATTATTAGAAAAAGGTAAAATTACATTAGAGCAGGGGAAAGAATTAAATGAAGAGTTAAAAAGATTTGTAAATAAAGAAACTGTTAAAAATGATAAATCTGATTTGAAGGAAATATTAAAAGAACTGAATCTAGCAACTAAAGAAGATATAGCTAATTTAGAATCAAGAATTAGCAATTTAGAAAAAAACCTTTAGTTTGGAGGGGAGTAAATACCTTGATTTTTTCAAGGTATTTTTCAATATGGAAAATAATTATACTAAATTAAGATTTAAAGAAATCATTTCTGTAGCTATTAAACATGGCTTTAAAAATGGAATTGGAAATCCTAAAGAGTTAAAGGTAGTTTTAGAGGAATTAGGGCCTACCTTTATTAAAATTGGTCAAATATTGTCTACAAGGCCTGATATAATACCTAAAGAATATATAGTAGAATTAGAAAAACTTCAAGATAGTGTAAAGCCTGAAGATTTCAATGTAATGAAAAGAATCATTGAAACAAATCTAAACGGAACTATCTCAGATGTGTTTTTGGATTTCCAAGCTACACCATTAGCTTCTGCTTCCTTAGCTGAGGTTTATTTTGCAAGACTAAAGACAGGAGAAGAAGTGGTACTAAAAGTCCAGCGCCCCTTTGTCAGAGAGAAAATTTTAGCTGATATCCATATTTTAAAGAAATTAGCACCTTTTATTAAATTTACAACAAAAAATGAAGTCTTAGATATTAAAGAGGTTATTGAAGAAATTAAAGTTGCTACAGAAAGAGAATTAAATTTTCTAAATGAAAAGGAAAATATTAAGAAATTTAATTTAAATAACAAAGATATAAAGTATATTAAGAACATTATTGTATATGACAAATATTGTACTTCTAATATGATAGTAATGGAGTTTATCAGTGGTATAAAAATAGATGACGTTTCTACTCTATTAACAGATGGTTATGATACTAAGGAAATTGCAAAAAAGCTTACTTATAATTATTTCAAAATAATTTTTGAAGATGGCTTTTTTCATTCAGACCCTCATCCATGTAATATTTTGATTCACAATAATCAAATTGGATTTATTGACTTTGGATTAATGGGAAGCTTAGATTCTGGAATCAAGAAAAAATTCAACTCATTTCTGGAAGGGGTAGCTACTAACAATGTTGAGATAATGACTAGTTCTATTATAAGTATAGGTATTAAAAAAGGTGAAATTGATATAAACAAGCTTTACCAAGATATAAACCTAATTTACAATACATATATAGAAGAGTCAATATATGAATATGATTTAGCTCAGATTTTGGAGGAAGTTATTGGTATTTGTAAAAAAAATAATATCTCTATGCCTAAGGATATAATCTTACTAGCAAAAGGGATTTTAACTTTGCAAGGAGTCTTAGCTAAAATAGATAAAGAGTTAAATATCATGGATATTGCTATTCCTTATTTTAAAAATAAAATGCTCGAAGATAAATTAAAGGATTTTGATCTAACTTTATTAGGTAACAAGATCATATCTACTGGCAAGGCTTCCTTAGAACTACCTTTAAAATTATCACAAATTATTGATAGAGGATTAGAAGGTAGGCTAAAATTAAATTTGCAATTTAAGAATATGGATGGAAATTTTAATGAAGTTAATAAAATGGTAAATAGAATTATTTTCTCTGTTATTGTAGCAGGTCTATTAATTAGTTCTTCCTTAGTTATAAATGCTAATGTTGGATTGAAAATTTATGGTATTTCTGCAATAGGTATTATAGGCTATTTAGGTGCAGGATTGGCTGGTATTTTGCTCTTAATCTCAATATTAAAATCAGGAAAATTGTAAGTACAACTTTCCTATTCATTATAAAGTTAAATAAATAACTTCCCTTTGAGGTACTAATCAACCATAAGGGAAGTTATTTATTATGATACACATAAATCAACCTTACCAAGTTCTATACAACGTTTAGCTAATATGGAAACTGGGTCTATATATTTCTCTGGAGTTCCTATTTTTTCTGCTAATATAGGCAACTCAGTACATCCTAAAATTATAGGTATATCCTTATTTCCAATATATCTATTTATTAGGTTTTGAATATCCATAGAATATACATCAAATTTTGAAGATTTAACATTATATATCCAATCCATAATGATTTGCTGGTCATCATCATTAGGTTCTATGATATTTAAATTGAAATCTGCAAATATCCTCTTATAAATACCAGATTTATAAGTCCCCTTTGTTGCAAGAAGTAGGTATTCCTTATATTCAGAGTCTACATTTTTTAGAAAAGCTGCAGTTTCATAAATCATATTCAATATCTTTGTTTTAGTATATTTAACAATCTCATCATAAAAATAATGAGCTGTATTACAAGGTATTGCTATATAATCTACTCCCATATTTTCCAACCTTAATATAGATTT
>CAYMGW010000257.1:0-4045 GCA_964390085.1 uncultured Tissierella sp. | reverse complement strand
CCCTGAGGAAATAGCAATGAGTATTATATCAGAAATACTATTAGTCAAAAATAATGGAGAACTTAAACATATGAAACAAGGCATTAATAGTTAAAATGTATGTCCTTTTGTATAAAGTCTACAAAGAAAAAGAATAGAGAATATGCTAACATAACATATGAGGAAAATATAAGGAGGCATGTATATGGAAGGTACAAAGTATATTTTAGCAGTTCCAAATTTTAGTGATGGTAGAAGACCAGAGGTAATTGAAGCCATTACTGGAGTACTTAAAAATCGTAAAGGAGTTACACTTGTAAGTGTAGAGCCAGAACATGATTTTAATAGAACAGTAGTTACCATATTAGGTGAACCAGAACCACTAAAAGAAGCTTTAATTGAAATGGCTGGAAAATCCTATGAACTAATCGATATGAGAGAGCAAAAGGGTTCTCATCCAAGAATAGGCGGCCAAGATACAATACCTCTATTTCCATTTATGAATATTACATTGGAAGAAACTGCAGAATTAGCAGAAGAGATCGGAAAAGAATTATTTAATAAATATGGAGTACCTATATTCTTTGCAGGAGCAAATGCTAGAACTGAGGATAAAAAGAGCATTTCCTTTATTAGACAAGGACAATATGAGGGTTTAAAGGCATTATTAGACGATCCAAACCATCCAGATCATGAAGCAAGACGTCCAGATTTATCAGTAGATGGACGATTAAGTCCAAAATATGGTGCAACTATTGTATCAGCAGATATGGAAGGGCTAACAGCATATAATGTATTTTTAGCTACAGAAGATGTAGGTATAGCAAAACAAATAGCAAAGGCAGTTAGAGGACCAAGTGGTGGATTTTCAACAGTTAGAGCAGTAGGCATCAAATTCCCTGAAAGAGAAGGAGTAGTAGTATCTATGAATATGTTTGACTGTGCTCAAACTCCACTATATAGAACCTTTGAACTAGTAAAACTAGAAGCACAAAAATATGGCGTTGCAGTAACAGGCTCAGAATTAGTAGGTCCTGTTAAGCTAGAGTATTTACTAAATAACTTGAATCATTATTTGGGATTACAAGGCTTAAGAATGGAGCAAATATTAGAAACTCATTTAATGAAGTAGGAAATTGTAAGGGCGGTCATAGACCGCCCTTTGATTTGACCTTATTTTTGGTCAATTTTATCTGTTAACTCATATTGATTTAATTTATTATAAAGATGTCTTTCACTCATACCTAACATTTGTGCTGTTTTTCTTTTATTATTATCACAATATTCTAAGGTGGCAAGAATAAGTTTTTTTTCTGCGGATTCTATTGTATCGCCAACATAAATAAGAACATTTTCATTTAAGCAAACCCTATGGGTATTAGGTATAATTTCACTTGGTAAATCTTGTATTTGAATAGTACTCTTATCAGCAAGGGCTACGGCACGTTCAATAATATTTTGTAGTTCTCTAACATTACCGGGATAATCATGGTTTTCCAAAACATCTATGGCAGCTCTACTTATACCAGTGACATCTTTATTAAATGCTTTACTATATTTGTTTATAAAGTGTTTTGTAAGGGCTGGAATATCTTCCTTTCTATTTCTTAAAGGAGGGACTTCTATATTTACAACATTCAATCGAAAAAATAAATCTTCTCTAAAGTTTCCTTTTTTAACTTCAGCACTTAGATTTAAATTTGTAGCTGCTACTAATCTAAAATCAACGGGTATTGATTTCTCACTTCCAAGAGGCGTAATGGTTTTTTCTTGTATAACTCTTAGCAGTTTTGCTTGAAGTTGTATATCCATATCACCAATTTCATCTAAGAACAAAGTACCCTTGTCAGCTAGCTCAAATTTCCCCTTATATTTATTATTTGCCCCAGTAAAGGCGCCTCTTTCATATCCGAATAGCTCAGATTCCAAAAGATTATTAGGGATTGCTGCACAATTTATTATTTCCATATTTTGATTTTTTCGTTTACTTGTTTCATGAATTGCTCTAGCTATTAGCTCTTTTCCTGTACCAGATTCACCAGATATGAGAACAGTAATATCTACATCTTTCACCCTATCAATCATCTTGAATACTTCATTCATTGCATTGCTAGAAGAAACCATCTTTAAATCAAATTTATCTTGATTAACTTTCCTAGTTAAATCTGCTACTTGATCAGATAGGGATTGATAATCAAGGGCTTTATTTATTAAAGATATTAAACCATTTATATCCAAAGGTTTGGTAATATAATAATAGGCACCCCTTTGGATTGCCTCAATAGAATCTTCAATAGAGCCATAGGCAGTCATTGCAATTACAATTACCCTTGGATTTTGAGACTTTATGGTATTTAATACTTCAATTCCTTTGTAATCACCTAAATATTGATCAAGTAAAACTAAATCTATATTTTTGTTATTAATCATATCTAAACCTTCTGAAACATCTGCAGTTGTATATACATTAAAATGATCCTCAAGAGCAAATCTTAAGGCAGTAAGAATTGAAACCTCATCATCAATAACTAATACATTATGCATCTTTCTCATCCTCTCTAGTTTGTAATTCTATAGGCATATAAATAACAACTGTAGTACCTTTGTTTATTTCACTAAATAGTTTTATTTCACCCCTATTTTCCTTTACTAATCTATCAGTAACTGAGAGCCCAATTCCATAACCTGACTTTTTAGAAGTAAAAAAAGGATCAAACAATTTATTAATTATTTCAGCTGGCACTCCAGTACCATTATCTTTTATACTTATTATAGCTTTAGATTTAGATATATTCCCGTCTATTTGAATTCTTCCATTATCATCATCAATGGCATCGATACTATTGAGAATAATATTAATTAGTATTTGTTTCATTTGAGCTTCATCAGCATAAAAATAAATATCAGTGCCGCTAGTAGATACTTGGATTTTCTTTTCCTTTATTTTTTGCTTTAATAGAGTTAAAACATCAGATAATATATTATCTAATATAATTTTCCTAGGATTTGGATTTTTAGGCCTTGAATAATCAAGCAATGAACCAACTAAATCATCCAATCTTTTAATTTCTTGTGGCACAATTTTTATTAATTCATCCCTAAAACCATCATCCTCAATTTTCAAAGGAATTAAATCAATAAAAGCTTTTATAGAAGTTAATGGATTTCTTAATTCATGAGCAATACTTGAGGATAATTTTCCTAATGATTGCATTTTATCATTATGCATAGCAATATTATTTAGTTCAATGATTTCCTTTGACCTAATTTCAACCTCTTTTTTCAGCTTTTTATTCCAATAATGTGTTATATAAATAAATATCATAGAGATAAAAAGTGCAACTAATAAAATTGAAAGAAGAGACTTCCATTTCTGATTAATATCTAAAATGTTTTCTCCAAACCATTTTTTATAAATTTTCTCATAGGTTCCATTGCTTTTTATTGCTTTTAAACCTGAGTTTAAAAGATTTAATAACTCTGTATTTCCATTATCAACAGCTATACAATATCTAGTAGGGTAAAGGGGTTCTCCAACAATTTTTACAGATTCTGTTAAATCAAAGGTTTGCACGTAGTAGATTCCAGTTAACCTATTACCAATGTAAGCATCAACTTCACCAGATAACAAGGATTCAAGAGACTCTAATTGGTTTGTTTTTGGTATAACAGTAACATCAGGTATTCTTCTAGTAATCTCCTTAGAAACGTCCTCTGATTGAATAGAGACTTTCTTTCCAGATAAATCGTTTATATCATTAATAATGCTGGAATTCTTTAGTACAAATATATTTTGAGAATTCATTACTATTTCATCAGTGAAATCATATATCTTTTCACGTTCTGGAGTCACAGTCATACCTTGAATAGCATCAATCTCTCTACTTTTCAAAAGTTCCATGGTATTTTCCCAACTATTTGGAATCAATTCAATTTCTAATCCTAGTTCTATGGCAATAGCCCTTATAATGTCAACATTAAATCCCCTAAAATTACCATTATCGTCTACAAATTCATAGGGTGGATAATTATTATCACCACCAATTTTAATAGGTGCTACATCAAT
>CAYMGW010000256.1:0-4053 GCA_964390085.1 uncultured Tissierella sp. | reverse complement strand
AGATATAGAAGTTGTAATAAGACCAGAAGATATCGAAATAGTTTCAGTAGAAAATGGGAGCTTAAAGGGGGTAGTTGAATCTGTTACCTTCAAGGGAGTTCATTACGAAATGATAGTTAAGTCAGAGGATTTTGATTGGATGATACACAGTACAATAATGAAACCTATTGGAACTGAAATAGGAATGACGGTGTTACCTGAAAACATTCATATCATGAGGAAGGTGAGAAACGAATGAAGATGAAGAAGACAGCTTATCCTTATGTTATTTGGATGGCTATATTTATTGTAGTTCCACTTTTTCTTATAATGTATTTTGCATTTACTAGGGGAGATAGTCAAAATTTCTCTACATTTCAGTTTAGCTTAGATAATTTCAAAAGGTTTTTCACTCCAACCTATTTAAAGGTGCTAGGTAGGTCAGTTAGCTTAGCCTTTATTTCAACAGTTATTTGTTTGATACTAGGGTATCCAATGGCATTTATTATATCAAAAGAAAAGATAAGAAAAAGAAATATTATGATATTAATGTTTGTTATACCAATGTGGATGAACTTCTTATTACGAACCTATGCATGGCTTACTTTACTAGGCAGAAATGGATTTATAAATTATTTAGTTACAAAACTAGGATTTCAACCACTTGATTTAATGTTTAATGATAAGGCAGTTTTACTTGGGATGGTATATAATTTTTTACCATTTATGGTTTTGCCTATTTACTCAATATTAACCAAAATAGACAATAGCTTAATCGAAGCAGCAGAAGATTTAGGGGCTAATAAGGTAGAGGTATTTGGAAAGGTTATACTTCCCCTTAGTGTACCAGGAATTATAACGGGTATAACTATGGTATTTATACCAGCAGTAAGTACATTTATAATATCGAGTTTATTAGGTGGAAATAAATATAATTTAATTGGAAATCTTGTGGAGCAGCAATTTAGATGGACAGGAGATTGGCATTTTGGCTCTTCAATGTCTATAATATTAATGGTGTTTATTCTTATAACTATGGCTCTTACATCTAAATTTGATAAAGAAAAAGAAGGTGGAGGTGGAGGACTATGGTAAATAAAGGCATAAAAAAATTATATACATTTTTAATATTTTTATTTCTATATGCTCCTATCATTATTTTAATAATATTTTCCTTCAATAATTCTAAATCAAGGGGAGTATGGGCTGGATTTACACTGAAATGGTATATTGAATTATTTCAAGATGCTGAAATACTAAAGGCTCTTTATTATACATTGCTTGTGGCAGTACTTTCAGCTATTATATCTACAGTACTAGGCACGTTTGCTGCAATAGGTATATATAATATGCCAGGACTAAGTAAGAAGATAACTTTAAATCTAAATTATCTTCCAGTATTAAACCCAGACATAGTTACAGCAGTATCACTTATGGCCTTATTTAGATTTCTAAGAATGGATTTTGGTTTTACTACCATGCTTTTATCCCATGTAGTATTTTGTACGCCATATGTAGTATTATCTGTACTACCTAAGTTAAAGCAGATGAACAAACATTTAGCTGAGGCGGCTATGGACCTTGGAGCAACACCATTTTATGCCCTACGAAAGGTAGTTATACCTGAGATAATGCCGGGGATAATAACAGGAGGATTAATGGCATTTACATTGTCTGTAGATGATTTTGTTATATCCTTTTTCAATACTGGAAATGGTGTTTCAAATTTAAGTATAGAAATATTTTCTATGACAAGGCGTGGAATTAATCCTGTAATAAATGCATTATCTACTTTAATGTTTGTTAGCTTAATGATAATGCTATTGATAATAAATAAGAGAACAGAAAAAAATGAAATTGAGAGAGGTGTATAAATTGAAGATAAAGAAATCAGTATTATTTTTAGTTGTGATTTTAGTCTTGGGAATTATAACAGCAGGATGTGGTGACAACAGACCAAGTATCAATGTTTACAACTGGGGAGACTATATAGATAAAGATGTAATTAAAGAATTTGAAAAAGAGTATAATATCAAAGTAAATTATAGCATGTTTGCAACAAATGAAGATTTATATGTAAAGCTAAAACAAGGTGGAAGCAGCTATGATGTAATATTTCCATCAGATTATATGATTGAGAGAATGATTGATGAAGATATGCTGGAAAAAATTAACTTCAATAATGTGCCAAATTTAAATAATGTAGATGAGAAATTTTTTAATTTAGACTTTGACCCCAATAATGAATATTCAGTACCTTATATGTGGGGAACAGTAGGCATAATCTATAATAAAACAATGGTAGATGATGTAGTAGATAGTTGGGATATTTTATGGAATGAAAAGTATAAAGATCAAATAATTATGCTAAACAGTCAAAGAGATACTTTAGCAGTTGCATTATTGAAGCTAGGATACTCTATGAATACAAGAGATGTAAATGAATTAGAAGAAGCAAAACAAGAATTAATTAAACAAAGACCATTAGTATATGCTTATCAAGGAGATGAGGTAAAAGACACTATGGTAGGCGGAGAAGCAGCTCTTGCTGTAGTTTGGTCGGGAGATGCAGTAGCTATGATTAGAGATAATCCAGATTTAGAATATGTGATTCCAAAGGAAGGAACTAATCTTTGGTTTGATAGTATGGTAATACCAAGTACTACAAAAAATAAAGAAGGTGCTGAAGCATTTATCAACTTTATGTGTAGACCAGATATTGCAGCAAAAAATACTGACTATATAGGATATTCAACTCCTATACCAGAAGCAATAGAAATGTTGCCAGATGATATTAAAAATTCTAAAGTTGCATATCCATCTGATGAAGAAATAGAAAACACTGAGATATTTAAAGATCCAATGGATATTATACAAGAATATGATAGAATATGGACTGAAGTACTGTCAGGACAATAATAAGGAATAAACTTTGTAAGCACTAGATTTTAGGATGTGTAGAAAACATCTTAGAATCTAGTGCTTTTGTCTTATTTACAGAAAATCCTTGTGTTTATTGACAATTCATAGTCATCAAACTTGAAATAATGTTATAATGTGGATAATGCTCATTATTAAGAAAAATGAGAAATTTCAATCTTGTAAAAAGTGGTGCTAAAATTTATACACCAGCATTTACACTTTATTACTAATAATAGGGGGATAAGCATGAAAAGAAACTATGGTAAGATTTTGGTGCTAATTGCTTTATTACTTTGCTTCAGTTCAGTATCTAGTGGTGAGTCCTTGACTAAAAATGATACTTTAATAGTGGGACAATATGAACCTGCAACTAACTTTAACCCAGTATACTATTTAACAGCTTATGATGAATATGTAGTTGATTTAATATTTCAAGGGTTAATTAAAAGAAATTTTGAAGGAGAATATGAAGGGATTATAGCTGAATCGTGGGTGTACTCAAATGATGGAAAGACTATTACTTTCAAAATGAAAAAAAAAGCTAAGTTCTCCGATGGAACTCCAGTAACAGCACATGACATAGTATTTACCTACAAAGTACTTGCAGATCCATCTTACTCAGGAAGAAATAGTTTAGTTGTTGAGGACATGAAGGGTTACAAGGAGTATAAAGAAGGAAAGACTAAAGGTTTTGAAGGTGTAGTTGCACTTGATGATTATACAGTGCAATTTAATTTCAATGAGGCAATGCGAGTTATTCATGTAGTTATCCAATAATGGCAAGGCATTATTACGGCGTAAATTATTCATATGGAAATACAGCTCCTGTTAAAGCCATAACTACTGAACCAATGGGTTCAGGTCCATATAAGCTAAAAGAATATAAGGAAGAAGAATATATACATTTGATTCGAAATGATAATTATGTAGGGGAAGGTTATTTGATTAAGAATATTAAAATAAAATTTTACCATAATGATATAACCCTATTTGAAAGTGGTGAAATTGATTTGTTGCCAGGAATATTGCACCCTTATGACATAGAATATGCTAGATCTGAAGGACTGAAAATTAATAACTATCCTAGATCTGGATATGGATATATAGGAGTAAATAATGAATGGGGTCCAACTAGCGATTTAAAAGTACGTC
>CAYMGW010000255.1:2756-4077 GCA_964390085.1 uncultured Tissierella sp. | reverse complement strand
ACAGCTGATACTGTATTTATATCATCTGTTGTATTAATATTAACTGGTGCCGCTGTGTATTGAGTATTGCTTGGATTAGGTAATACCTTTCCATATAAGCTTGGCCCTATATAAGAGGAAGCTAATCCACCTATAAGTGAGGCAACTAATGCTAAAGCTATATAGGATATTACGCTACCCCTAAAGGATTTCTTCTTTGGTTCCTTTTTTTCTTCATAACTCCTATACAAGTAAATATCTTCTGGTATTTTGTAGTTTTTTTCATTCTCTATGACTTCTTCTGTCCTCTCCACATTTTCATTAATTTTGGGCTCTTCTACCCTAAAATCTCTATTTTCATCCATACTATCTCCTCCCAATTCATCAATTATCATTTAACAGTTAACAATGAAAAATGAAAAACATTTAAGTCAATTATAAATTTAATTGTTAATTGTTCTTTATTCGTTATCTAAATTCTAATCTATGAATATGAAAATAATATGGTGGAATTATGTTTTTGTTGTGGGATTTAGTTTTTCTTTTATATATTTGATATAATATCCTTAAATAAATGGAATTCTATAATGGGGTGATTTTTGTGTCCTATAAAATATATTTAGTAGAAGATGATGAAAATTTAAATTTAGTCCTTACATCTTATCTAAAAAAGGAAGGTTGGGATGTATCTTCATTCTTAAATGGTGAAGATGCAGAGAAGGCTATGGCAAGTCCACCTGATTTATGGATTTTAGATATTATGTTACCTGATATTGATGGATATCAATTGATTAAAGAGATAAAATCAGCTACGCCCAATATCCCAGTTATATTTATTTCTGCAAGAGATGCTGATATTGATAGAGTTGTAGGACTTGAACTAGGTAGTGACGATTATTTACCTAAGCCATTTTTGCCTAGAGAGTTAGTAATTCGAGCCAGAAATCTTCTTGATAGATTTAAGACTAGCATTTCTGTGATAAATAATCTACAGCCTTATACTATTAATGACAGTAGTAGGATAGTTAAGCTTGGAGAAAAGATAATTGATCTTACTTCCAAAGAATACGATTTGTTAATATACTTCGCTAAAAATCCTAATATGGCATTGTCTAGAGAACAGATATTAGATCATATATGGGGAAACGATTACTTTGGTTCTGATAGGGTTGTAGATGATTTAGTTAGAAGGCTTAGGAAAAAGATGCCAGAATTAGATGTAGAAACTGTCTATGGCTATGGTTATAGGGTGAATAAATCATGAAAAATTATCCTTTAGCTGTTCAAATTTGGATTGTTATAGCTATTATTACCTTATCTATTTCTATATTATTGGCTTTTA
>CAYMGW010000255.1:0-2746 GCA_964390085.1 uncultured Tissierella sp. | reverse complement strand
CTTCCTTATACCTTAAGAGATTTTTTTACAAGGGAGATTTATGCATCTATTCACGCTGCTCAAGACCTAGTATTTAATCAATTTGATAGTGATGTATATAGAGACTATATTGGCTCAGATTTCTTTGGTAAAGATGAACAAGTATTGGAAAACGTCCGAACTGTAAAACATTTCATAATATATGATGATAATAAAGTTATAATAAGCTCTACACTTCCAGCAGACTTTTTAAAAAAAGTCCAGCAAGAGGCTCTAGTCCAAGAATATATTAGCCAGGAATATAGTGGACATATAGATGGAGAGAAAGTGTTTTATATTATTTCAAAAGGCGAGGCATTAGGTCGTGATGCTTTCCTTGTTTCCTATATGGGGGATTCCTACCGAGAAGATTTAGTTGAAACTTTATTTGCAAAACTTATAAATCTTATGGGTGTAGTATTTTTATTCAGTTGGATTCCAGCCATATTATTGTCTAGATATTTGTCTAGACCACTGGTAGTTCTAGAGAAAAAAGTAAAAAAACTAGCAAACAATGAATGGAATGAAACTATAGAATTAAATCGAAAAGACGAAATCGGAAAGCTTGGTTATTCTGTTGAACATCTTAGAAAACAACTTATACGCCAAGATGAAGCAGAGCAATCTTTCCTCCAACATGTATCCCATGAATTAAAGACTCCAGTAATGGTTATCCAATCTTTTACTCAAGCTATTAAAGATGGTATATATCCTAAGGGAACTTTAGATGATTCCATAGATGTGATAGATGATGAAGCCAAAAGACTTGAAAAAAAGATTAAAAATTTATTATATCTAACTAAATTAGATTATCTATCTAATCACGAAATAGATAAGGCTAATTTTTCTCTTGATTCTTTAATTAAGGAAGTTGTAGAAAGATTCTCTTGGCATAGGCCGGATATTAATTGGAATCTAGAACTTATTCCAGTCTTTATAGAAGGGGACTTGGAACAATGGAAAATTGCAATTGAAAACCTATTAGATAATCAAATGCGTTATGCAAATAAGCAAATCCTTATTTCTTTGAAAAAAACTGATAATAAAACTCTTTTAAGAATATGGAATGATGGACCAGCAATTGAAGAAGACCTTTTGAAATCCATGTTTAATAAATTTAATAAAGGATATAAGGGTGAATTTGGTCTAGGTCTAGCCATAGCATATAAAGTAGTTAAATCCCATAATTCTAATATCTTTGCTATAAATGAAAAAGAAGGGGTATCATTTTATATAGAGATTTTTAGTTAGGAGATGATAATATATGGATAAATTAAATGTAAAGGTTGAGCATATATTTCACAGTGGTTTTGCTGTAGAAACAGAAAACTTCTATCTAATATTTGACTATTATAAGGGAGCTGTCTCTCTAAAAGATAAGAAAACCATAATCTTTTCTACCCATTCCCATGGTGACCATTTTAATCCTATTATATTCAAATGGAAAAATACAAAAAAAAATATAAATTATGTTTTAAGCTCAGATATAGATATTAAAGACGAAGATAAAAGAATACACACTATGGCTCCCTATGAAGAGCTATTATTGGATGGCATTAATATAAAAACCTTTGGTTCTACAGATATGGGTGTATCTTTTCTTGTAAATATAGACAATATAAGTATTTTTCATGCAGGAGATCTGAACTGGTGGTATTGGGAGGAAGATACTGAAGAAGAAAAATTAAATATGGAAAAAGCTTTCAAAGAAGAAATATCTAAAATTAAAAATTTCCATATTGATATAGCCTTCTTTCCAGTAGACCCTAGACTAGAATCTGCCTTTAGTCTAGGTGGAGAATATTTTATCAAGGAGGTAAAACCAAAATATTTTATACCAATGCATTTTGGGGATAAGTTCAGTACAACGACAGATTTTATCCACAAAACGAAAAAAAGTCTGTGCACAATTATAGAGTTAAATAGAAAAAATCAAATAATATCACTTTAACGTACTTGTTTTGTTTGTGAAATGTCATATAAGTATTGCCATATGTTGTTAAAAAATATATACTATTTGTATGGACAACCCAATTTGTCCAAAATATGACGGAGGTGTTTTTTAATGAACAAAAGATTAATCGCATCAGTGAGTTGCGCGGCTTTGCTTTTATCTTCTACAGGTATAGCTGTCCAAGCAAACTCAGCGAAAAAATTAGTTGCAGTTGATGCTGTTGCTGCTGCTACGACTACAGCACCAGCACCAGCGCCAGCAAAACCTGCAACACCAGCAAAACCTGCTACAGCTACAACAAAAACTACTGCTACATCATCAAAGATAAGCCGTTTGTTAGCATTAGGTTCTGTAGGTGGAGATGTTACGTTGCTACAGACTTTACTTAACAGCAATGGATATGTACTTAAGACAGACGGAATATTTGGCGAAAGAACTTTAGCAGCAGTTAAAGGCTATCAAGGCAAAAATGGCCTTAGAATTGACGGAATTGTTGGTCCAAAAACTCTTGCTAAACTAGCTCCTGTAGTAGCTGAAACAGTTGAGCCAGCTAAGCCAGTTGAACCTACTAAACCAGTTGAACCAGCAAAACCTGCTGAAACAACTGAGCCAACTAAACCAGTTGAAGAAAAGGTAGAAGAGAAAGTAGATGCTGTAACAACAGCTTCTATAGTAAATGATGCAGCTGCTTTTGAAAAAGCAATATCTGCAGATGGTACTTGGATTATCGCTACTTTAAATGACCTTACTTTCGACAAAGAACTTGTTTTAGAT
>CAYMGW010000254.1:2210-4093 GCA_964390085.1 uncultured Tissierella sp. | reverse complement strand
AAGGCAGGGCTAGATGGTCTACTTCAGAAAAAGGAAAATGGAATTCATGAAATGTTAATGGAAAACGGAAAGAATTTATCAGGTGGAGAAAGGCAAAGAATTTCTATTGCTAGGGCTATAGTTAAGGACTGTGAAATTCTATTTGTAGATGAGGGAACTTCAAGCCTTGATGAAGAGCTAGGAAGAAAGGTAGAAGATACTATACTTTCCCTAGACTGTACAGTTATTGCTATTTCTCATAGGTATTATGAAGGAATAACAGAAAAATATGACTATGTTTTAGAAATTAAAAACAATCAAGTTAATGAATACGATTCAAATGAATACTTTATGGAGGTGGCAATATGAAAAGGTCCATAAAGAAATCTTGGCCATTTTTAATCTTAGCATTTTTAGTATTGACTATTGGCATAGCTTTAGATGGTTATATAATGATTAAAATTATGAAGATAATTGACTCAGCTATGGAAGGAAATATGAATTTATTTAAAGAAGAAGCTATTAAGGCTATATTATTCATTGGGTTATCACTTCCCTTTAATATTTTATCTTCTTATACAAGAGGGCTATATCTATATAAATCCTTAGTTAAAACAAAGCTAGATTATGTGGAAAAATTATTTGGTAAGAATATTAATGAATTTCAGTCTGAAAATAATGCAAAGTATTTATCTGCTATGACTAATGATATGAATAATATAGAGAAAAAGTATTTGGAAGGGATATATGGAGTAGGAAACTGTTTTATTGGGTTCCTAGTGTCCTTTATAGTTATAGCTTCAGTAAGTCCCTTAGCATTATTTATTGGAATTGGTATATCTATAATATCTGCTGTTTTATCAATGGCAGTAGGAAAGCCTTTGCAGAAACATGAAAAGCATAGGTCTGAACTATTCGAAGGATATACATCTTATATAAAAGAAGTATTAGGGGCTTTTCAAATTATTAAAGCTAATAATTTAAATGAAAAGGTAAAAGAAGATTTTTATAGCAAAAGCAAGGATATACAGTATAAGGGATATACAATAGATAAAATTCATACTTATACTTTATCTGTACAACAATTTGTAATGTATATTTCGACCTTCGGAATCCTCATTATAGCGGCTTTTATGGCTATAAAAGGCTCTATAACTACAGGGGCTGTAATTCTAATAGTAAACAGCATGGGTAGAGTAATTTTCCCTCTTATGGAATTAGCAGAGTGGTTCCCAAAAATATTTTCGGTTAAATCCTTATTTGAGAAAATGGATGAAAGCCTTAAAAATCACGAGAACTATGAAGAAACAATTGATATGAATAAATTTAATAATAGTATTGAATTTAAAGATGTATCTTTTGGCTATGAAGATAAGGAAATCTTGACAGATGTTAACTTAAATATTATAAAAGGAGAAAAGTATTTAGTAGTAGGTCCTAGCGGAGGTGGAAAATCTACACTATTAAAGCTCCTTAGAAAATATTTCAATCCAACTAAAGGTGAGATATTAATTGATGGTAGAAACTTAAAAGATGTTAAGAAAGGAAGTTATTTCAAGAATATTTCTAATGTAGAGCAACAGGTGTTTTTATTTGAAGATACCCTTCGAAACAATATAACCTTGTATAAGGAAACTAGCGAAGAGGAAATCAATATTGCTATAGAAAGAGCTGGACTTAGGAATTTTGTTGAAGACTTACAAAATGGATTAGATACAATGATTTACGATAATGGGAAGAATATTTCTGGAGGGGAAAGATCTAGAGTTGCCATAGCTAGGGGACTTCTTTCGGAATCAGATATAATATTTATTGATGAGGCCTTTGCAAGCCTAGATTCCAAAGTAGCTAAAGAAATAGAAAATACATTAAATTCTATTGAAGGAAATAGGGTAGAAGGAAAG
>CAYMGW010000254.1:0-2200 GCA_964390085.1 uncultured Tissierella sp. | reverse complement strand
AAACTTAAGTGGTGTAACTGTAGTAAATGTAAGTCATGTAATATTTGGGGAAACAAAGGATAAATATGATAAAGTTTTTGTAGTTAAAAATAAAGGAGTTATATAATAAATTTGCGACAGGAGAACAAGCCTATGCCATGGCTATTGGGCGGCTCCTGTCGCAAATTTATTTTATTTTATAGAAAAATATACTTGATGTAAGCCTAATTGCAGCAACTGTAACTAGGGCAATGTATATATTTGTCATATCCATCAATTTAACTCCTAGAATAGGAGAAATACCAGATATAATAGCTATAAAAGTATTGTAGATAGCTATATAAATAGTTCTATTCTCATTTGGAATAATCTCAAGTAAAATATTAAATAACAACAGAACTGTACCAGCTACAGATACACCTATTAAGATATTAAACAATACTAATAGCCATATTTTACTGGATAATGCATATAGAATAGGAGTTATGCCCATTCCTATGATGGCTATGGTTAAGGCTACGCTGTTTCCTTTTCTGTCTGCAAACTTTGGCCATTTTGTATATGCCCATATTGAAGAAATTGCACTGGCTATAGATATTGTAGCTAGCCAAGTTTCATTTGCTTTCAATATCTTTATAGTATAAATATTAAATAAAGGTTGTGCACCTACCCAACCAATATGGAAGAAAAGAGATGCAAAAGTAAATATAAGGAATTTTTTATTGCTTGGTATTTCCTTTAGCACCTGTTTTAAAGAATCTAGATAATTAGATTCTTTTTTGCTTTGAGCTACAAAACCTTTAAATTTAAAGAAAGAAATCACTTCAAATACAGATACTATAAAGGCAATAACAAAGAAAATTTGATAAAGCTTTATAGTATCTTCATTTGTTTTTGGTATAGATGTAAGTAGTTTTCCTGATATAAAAGTTATAAGTATTCCTATAAAGGAAGAATACTTATGTCTAAGGCCCATGGCTTCTCCGCGTTCTTTTATACAAAAGACATCTCCCATGCTAGCTTGATATCCCATGGTTCCAATAGCACCTGGTAAATTCATTAATCCTATCATTAGGACAAATAGACTAGCCTGATTTACATTTAAAAATGGTATAATAGCTATAAATAGAAAGAAAATCTTATGTAATAACATTGTACTTCCTATGGTTTTTTGTTTATTGCTCAATGACTCGATTAGTATTGCTCCAGGTATAAAAGCTAAAATACTAACAAAGTGAGGCAAAGAAGTAAGATAAGCTATCTGATAATCAGTAGCACCTAGTCTTTCAGCGAATTTTGAATAATAGGGGTTAACTAAATTAGTTGCGATTGTAGCTAAGATTCCGTTTATAATATTAATTTTATTATTATAATTATGATTTGATTCTAGAGACATACAACTTTCTGTCAATTTATACACCTTCTATTATTTATTTCGATTCTAGAAATATTATATAATAAATTTTATATTAAATAAAGGATTATATTGTTTGAAAAAATAGAATAAAGGAGTAAAATTATATACAAGGAGTGGTTTAATGTTTGGCAAAAATATTAATTTGGATGAAAGTATATTACTTAAAAATAAAATACCCTTATTGCATAATGATGATTCTTGGATTAAATTATTTGGAGATGCTAATGATAAAAATATTCAAAATGCCAAAGAAGAACTTATTGAATTAGTATCTAAGGAAAAGGAAATAGAAATTCGGAATAGAGAATTACAGAAGGAAAAATTAAAGTGCATGAAAATGATTCTTGGGGTGTCAGATTCAATAAATAATGATAATAAAGTGGAGAATATAGCGCTTTTAGATGATTATAAAAATCGAATGATTAATATAAATGAAGAGTTAGAGGAGCTGACTTTTCAGATAGAAACCATACCAAAAGAAATAAGAGAAGCAAACCTTAGGCTGTTGAATGCAACTGTTCAATATGGTTATGATGAACTTAAGGCTAAAGAAAAAATTGTTAATCAGTCAATATCTGAAATAGAAATTTTAAGACAAAGATTAAAGGAATTAATAGAGATAAAAAATGATTATGAAGAATGGATAAATGAAACTTATACTTTTCTTCATGGACTTTTAGGGTCTGAAGTCATAGAAAAAATTGATAAAGAGAGACTTAAATAATATGATTTATAAAGATAGAATAGCTATAGGAACAGATATTGTAAATGTAAACAGAATAAAGAAAATAATATTAGAGAAAA
>CAYMGW010000253.1:0-4113 GCA_964390085.1 uncultured Tissierella sp. | reverse complement strand
TTTTAGACATTTCCTGAATAGAAATCTTGTCGAACTCTCTCATGAATTATCTCCTTTCTTGTCGTATTATACAATCTATTCTATAAGACTTTTACTAAAAATTCAATTACTATTCGCATCTTTTCTTAAATTCTCTGTATAAGACCAAAAACTAATGATATAATGTATTTATTATAATAACAAGGAAGGTAAATAGATGAAAGTAATATTAAGTACATTAAATTCTAAATTTATACATTCCTGTTTAGCTATTAGGTATTTACAGGGATATGTTGAGGATTTAATCCATATTGATATAAAGGAATATACAATAAATCAAAATATAGATTTTATAACCTCAGATTTATTTAAAGATGAGCCGGATGTTATTGGCTTTTCGACTTATATTTGGAATCTAACAGAAACTTTGAAGATATGTAAGATTTTAAAAATAGTAAATCCAAAGTTAAAGATAATATTAGGAGGGCCAGAGGTTTCTTTTGATGGAGAGAAGATTCTTAAAGACAATCCCTTCATTGATTTTATTATCTATGGTGAAGGAGAAGAAACTTTTAGGGAGTATATAAAAAATTTAATTAGTAATAATGAAGATTATACTAACATACAGGGATTAATTTATTCCCAAGGAAATAAAGTCATTAAAAATCCTTCAAGACCTTTACTTAAGGATTTAAATATTATTCCATCTCCATATAAAAATATAGGCAATGAGTTTGAAAATAAAATAGTATATTTCGAATCTTCAAGAGGATGCCCATTTA
The DNA here is from genome assembly GCA_964390085.1 of uncultured Tissierella sp. Lineage (GTDB taxonomy): Bacteria > Bacillota > Clostridia > Tissierellales > Tissierellaceae > Tissierella. The sequence goes on along the minus strand of CAYMGW010000253.1, from coordinate 3,352 downwards.
ATTGTAGGTTTTGTCTTTCTTCAACTATTAAAGGGGTAAGGTATTTTGACATTGCTCGAGTTAAAGAAGACTTAAATAATCTTATTGAAGGGAAAGTAAAACAGGTAAAGTTTGTAGATAGAACTTTTAATGCTAATAAAAAGTATGCAATGGAAATAATGAACTTCATAATAGATAAGAACCCAAAGGATATAAATTTTCACTTTGAAGTCACCGCTCATTTATTAGACAGAGAGATGCTAGATTTTTTATCGAATGTAAAAGAAGGATTGTTTCAATTTGAAGTAGGTGTACAATCGACAAATTTAGATACAATAGAAGCTATTGGTAGAACGACTGATTTTGAGAAACTAAGAAATATTACTAAGGAAATAAAATCATATAAAAATATTCATCAGCATTTAGATTTAATTGCAGGACTTCCATATGAAGGATATGATTCTTTTAGAAGCTCATTTAATGATGTGTATGAAATAAGACCTGAAAAAATACAATTAGGATTTTTAAAGTTACTTAAAGGTTCTAGTTTAAGAAAAGATCAAGGCAAGTATGGTTTTAAATATCTAGATGCACCGCCATATGAGGTGTTAGAAAATGATTTTATTAAGTATAAAGAAATAATAAAATTAAAGGCAATAGAAGAGCTAGTAGAGAGATATTATAATGAAGGATATTTTGAACATTCATTGGAATTCATAATTTACAATCATTATACTAGTCCTTTTGATTTTTATGAAGATTTTTCAGATTTTTGGGAAAGGGAAGATTATCACAAGGTATCCAATAGTAGAAATAGATTATATGAAATATTAATGGAATTTTATAAACACAAAGAATTTAATAATATTATGGTTTTTAATGAGTTACTAAGGTTTGACTTTATAAAGAACAATAAAGGCTCTAGGACTCCAAAAGGGATTTCAGATTTTGAAAGTGGCCTAAATCAAAGGGATATACATGAAATACTAAAGAATGAAGAAGTAATTGAAGAGTATTTATCAGAATATAAAGAGTTACCAACAAAAAAGATAATTCAAGATATTGCTATTGAAAGTTTTAGAATTAATATATTTAAAACTATAGAAAACAGTTACAATTCAATATACTATGATGAAAAAACTGATATATTATTTGTATATCAAAAAGGAGTTATTAATAGATGTAAAACTTTTGATATAAGTCATATAATAAAGGAGTTGGTTTAATTTGGATATAATGAAGGATTTACTTATGATAAATAAGCAAACAATTAAGAAAACTTTATCAAGCTTAAAAGACAATTGGGTTATAATTTTTACTGGTGTAGTATATATAATTTTAAACATGGTTATTTTTACTGTAGTTTTGACTTTGTTTAAAGGGATTTTATCTATATTTGCAGGTATTATTTTAGCTATAGTTAGTGCTAGCTTGATTTCAAACTATTTATACTTACTATATAATATAATTAACTATAATAAAATAACCTTTCAAGATTTCAAAGATGGATTCAAATATTTTCTTAGAAAAGTATATACCATATTCTTTTTTGCTTGGATAGGTAGCTATTTATTATCTGCCATTCAAGGAATGTTAGGTTTTAATGCAGATGTTTTAAATTTAATAATAACTGTTTCTATATTTTTCTTGCTCAATCCATTGCCTGAAACATTATATTTAAAAGTTTTAGAGCCTATGGATAGTATTATGTATGCAATTGATTTTATGAAAGAAAATTGGTTAAACTGGTTGTTGCCAAATATAATATTTTATATAGTTCTTTATTATCTCACAGGTAATATTATAACGGATTTATTTACAACCCATATAAATATTGGTTTTGGATTAGATGGGATAAGTAGTATAAAATATTTAATAGGACAAGGGTTGTTTTCTTTTATAATGATTTATAGAGGACATTTATTTAAACTACTAAGTACTAGTACTAGAAGAAAAAGAATGTTTATGAATAAGTTTTAAGAATAGAAGGTGGATTATGGAATTTATTAATGAGTATTTTAAGAAAAAAACAGATAATATTACATTTATTGAATTAAAAGAAGATGCAACATCTAATATAAAGGGGTACCCCAAAGATAAAGATATTCCTCTTCCAATAATAACTGATGTTCTTGTTAATGGGATTATTGAGGGGAATATGGAAGAAGAAATAAAACTAGCCCATGTAATAGATGGAATCATTTATTTAATGGGGATAGACCCTTTATTTATTCATATGGAGGATTATAAGAATATTCTTCTATCATATAATAAAAAAGCCGAAGATTATATTTTTTATCTAGGGATTAAGAGTATGGAAGAAAATGACTATGATAAAGGTGCTATATACTTTAGGGCACTAAAACATATTAATCCGAAGAATGTTAATGGCATGTTTAATTATGCACTTGCATTGGAGGAAATAGCAAAAAAACATTTTGAAAAAGAGCAACAGGAAAAAGGAATGGAGTTTCTTGATAAAGCGACAAATGAGTTGGAAAGCATATTAGATATAGATGACAAATATCCATTGGCATACTATAAATTGGGATATCATTATAAGTTTTCTGAACAATATCTAAAGGCAAAGCTTATTTGGACAAAACATTTGACTATAGATAAGGATGAGTTAAGACTTCAAGAGATAAGAGGAGAAATAGAACTTATTGAAAACGATGTAGCGCTAGAGACTGGATTAACCTACTTATCACGAGAATATTTTGATAAAGCTCTAGATACATTTTTAAAACTATTACCTAAATTTGACAAATGGTGGGAACTTAAGTATCTAATAGGTGCTTGTTATAAGGGACTTTCAGATTTTGAAAGTGCAATTGATTATTTTCAAGAAGCATTAGAACTTTATAAAATGGATTCTGATGTTTATAATGAGTTAGGGATATGTTTACTTACAATAGGGGATATAGATAATGCTATAGATGTATTTACAGAGGGAATTGAGAACATACCAAATGATTATAAACTTATATTTAATAGAGGATTATGTTATCTACAGTTAGGCAAATTAGAAGATGCTTATAATGATATAGAAAAGGCAGCAACCTTAAATCCTAATGATGAAAACGTAAATGCTCAAAGGCATATTTTAGAAAATATTATGACTAAATAATATTAAATATGGAGGGATAGCAATGATAATCAACAAATTAGATGAACTATTAAATTTAAAGAATGAGGAACCCATGAAGTTAGTAGTAGTAGCTTGCCATGATGAAGAAGTTCTAGCTGCTGTTCTTGAAAGCAAAAGACTAGGTATAGCTGACCCGATATTAATTGGAGATAAGGAAAAAACAACCGAGATTGCTAAAGAAAAAGAGTTTGATATTAGTAGCTGTAAAATAATAGAAGAAAA
>CAYMGW010000252.1:0-4115 GCA_964390085.1 uncultured Tissierella sp. | reverse complement strand
TACTGTTACTTTCTATGGTTGGGGAGGTAGTCAACAAACTAACTCATGGATAGATGGTTATTTATCAGAGAATGTAAAAAAAGACTATGATATTACAGTAAAAAGGGTTGGTATGAATATAGACGAAATACTTAATAGCCTTTTAAATGAAAAACAATTAAATGTAGAAAAGGGAAATATAGATGTAGTATGGATTAATGGAGAAAATTTCTTTACTGCTAAGGAAAACAATTTGTTATTTGGACCTTTTACAGAAAAATTACCAAATTTCAATAAGTACATAGATAAAGATTCACCAGATGTAAAATATGATTTTGGTTATCCAGTTGAAGGATATGAAGCACCCTATGGAAAAGCGCAGATGGTAATGGTATATGATAGTGAAAAGATAGACAAGACTCCAGTAGACCATAAGGAATTATTAGAGTGGGCAAAGAAAAATCCAGGGAAATTTACTTATCCCGCATTACCAGACTTTACAGGCTCTGCATTTGTTAGAAATATAATATGTGATATTGTAGGATATGAGCAATTTATGGACATGAAAGCAGATGAAGAAACTGTAAGAAAGGCTATAGAACCAGCTATGGAATATCTAAAGGAGCTAAAGCCTTATCTATGGAAAGAAGGAAAGACTTACCCAGGAGATGCACCACTTCTTGACAATATGTATGCAGACGGAGAAGTATTGATGACTATGAGCTATAATCCAAATTCAGCATCAGGAAAAATTGCAACAGGAGAATATAAAGACTCAACTAGAACTTTTATATTTGACAAAGGAACAATAGGTAATACTCATTTTTTAGCTATACCATTTAATGCTCCAAATAAGGCAGGGGCTATGGCATTGATTAATTATATATTAAATGTAGAATCTCAAGCTACAAAATATGAGCCAGCAACATGGGGAGATTTACCAGTATTAGACAATGACAAATTGAGTCAAGAGGAAAAAACTAGATTTGAATCTATAGAATTAGGTATTGCAACTTTACCACAAGATATACTACTAGAGCATAGAATTCCAGAAATGCCAGCAGATTTAGTTCCAATAATTGAGAAAATATGGATGGAAGAAATACCAGGTGAAGGTGAGTAATTTGAAAGAAAAACTAAAACCATATTTATTGCTATTTCCAATACTATTTATATTAATTACCATTTTTGTTTCAGGAATAATAATGGGAGCTATACAAAGTTTAGGATATTTTAAAGCAGTAGGTTTAACTGAATTTACACTAAAATACTATAAAGAGGTATTGACCAGTAGAGGCTTTATATCATCACTTAGATTTAGTCTTTATACTTCTTTCATTTCTTCTATCATAGCGATAATTTGTGGTGTTTTACTTTCCTATGGGATTCTTCAAGTAAAAGGAAAAAAAGAAATAATAGAATCCATATATAGATTACCTATAATAGTACCTCATATAGTTTCTGTACTACTTATATATAATATTCTATCTCAATCTGGAATAATTCCACGAATTTTATATGAAACTGGCTTGATTGCTAATCAAGGCCAGTTTCCGTCTATTCTCTATGAGAAGAACGGAGTAGGCATAATAATAGCATACCTATGGAAAGAAATACCTTTTGTTGCCCTTACAACCTATACAATACTAAGAAAAGTCAGTAACAGATTATCCGATGCGGCGGCCAATCTAGGAGCAAATAAAATGCAAGTGTTTTTTTATGTTCTTCTACCCCTAATTATGCCTTCAGTTTTTTCATCCTTTATTATTATCTTTGCATTTTCCTTTGGGGGATATGAAGTACCATTACTACTAGGACCAACGCAACCTAAGGCCTTACCTGTACAGGCTTTTATTGAATATAGCAATCCAGTGCTTGTAAATAGACCCTATGCCATGGTATATAATATATTGATTACTTTAATAGCTTTGATTCTTACAGGGCTTTATTATAAGGCATTTGAAAAAATATATAAATACGATAGGTGATGATATGGAAGATAAAACTAAATTAAGATATAAAATAACAATAGGATTATTTTTGGGTTTTCTATTATTGCCACTGTTAGTTATATTTATATGGAGTTTTGCAAAGAATTGGCCATGGCCAAAACTATTGCCAGAGAACTTTGGGTTAAGAGGATGGATATATTTTTTTACCCCGTCATCTAATAGTATACCTATTTTGTTATTTAGTATATTTCTATCTCTTACAGTTACGGTAATTACTTTGGTGATAACTATGCCAGCAGCTAAGGCATTGGCTCTCTATAAATTCAAAGGTAAAAAATTAATAGAGCTGTTAATATTTGCACCAGTTATAGTACCTACTGTAACAGTTGCTATGGGTATACATCTTCAATTTATTAAACTGGGACTTGCTAATACTTTTTTAGGGGTAGTACTTATACAACTTATACCTTGTATTCCATATAGCGTTAGAATACTTAAGAGTGTTTTTGAAGTAATAGGTGAAGAAATGGAAGAACAGGCTAAAGTATTAGGTGCTAATAGTTTCCAAGTATTTTGTTATATAACTTTTCCTATGCTCCTTCCTGGAATAATTTCTGCTGGCAGCATGGTCTTTATAGTATCCTTTAGCCAATATTTTCTTACATTCCTAATAGGGGGAGGACGAATAATAACCTTCTCCATGTTGATGTTTCCTTATATCCAAAGTGGTGATAGGATGATGGGCTCTGTTTATAGTATAGTGTTTATACTTACTACTTTAATATTTTTAATTATCCTAGAAAAGATTATAAAAAAATTCTACAAGGTTCAGTTAAAGGGGTATAGATATGTCTAAAATTGTCTTGAAAAATATAGAAAAATCCTTTAATAAAATAAAGGTGTTAAATAATATAAATTTTGAAGTAGAAGAAGGGAAAGTAGTTTCATTACTTGGACCTTCTGGCTGTGGTAAAACTACTACCTTAAAGATAATAGCAGGATTAATTAAACCTGATAGTGGAGAAATACTTCTTGGAGAAGATACTATAACAAATATTCCTGTGGAAAAGAGGGGTACTGTAATAGTTTTTCAAGATTATCTATTATTTCCTCATTTAAATGTAGAAGAAAATATAGGTTTTGGTCTTAAAATGGCAAGAGTATCAAGGAAAAACATAAATATTCAAGTGAAAAAGATGTTAGAACTAGTACAACTAAAGGGATATAATAAAAAATATCCAAATGAACTTTCAGGAGGACAACAACAGAGAGTGGCATTAGCAAGGGCTTTAGCCATAGAGCCAAAAGTACTTTTACTTGATGAACCTTTCTCTAGTTTAGATACAAAACTTAGAGAGGATATGAGAGAATTTACTTTAGAAATACAAGAAAAATTAAATATAACAACAGTTCTTGTGACCCATGATAAGGAAGAGGCTCTGATGTCATCAGATAAAATAGCTATTATGTTAAATGGAGAAATTAAACAATTTGGCACTCCAGAAGAATTATATGAAAGTCCAAATTCCATAGAAGTGGCAAATTTCTTTGGTGATAAAAACTATATTTGCTGTAATGTAATAAATAGTATATTTACTTCTGATTTAATTAGTTTTCCTACGAAGATTGAGGATATAAGAAAAGCAAAGGCTATGATTAAACCAGAGGATATAAAGATCTATCCTGAAGAAACAACGGACTTAACAGGGATAATAGTGTCCAGAAAATATGCAGGGGAAAGAGTTTATTATACAATATTAGTAAGAGGGATAGAGTTAAAGGTAATATCTCAAACCTCTAAAATATACAAAGTAGGGGATAAGGTATCAATAGATATAAATCTTGAAGGTATAAAGATATTTAAAGGGAAGTGAAGTTATGATATCCATAATAGTACCTGTGTTAAATGAAGAAAAGACTATAAGGGAAAGTCTTGAAAATTTAATTAAGCTAAATGGAGATAAAGAAATAATAGTAGTAGATGGTGGAAGCACAGATAAAACTGTGGATATTGCAAAAGAATATGCTATAGTTATAAATAGTCCAAAAGGTAGGGCAAGACAGATGAATACAGGTGCAGAGATAGCAAAGGGTGAGATATTATGGTTTATTCATTCGGATTCCAAATTAGACGAAAATAGTATAGTAGAAATAGAAAAGACTATAGAAAAGGGATATATAGGG
>CAYMGW010000251.1:0-4120 GCA_964390085.1 uncultured Tissierella sp. | reverse complement strand
TTTACTCCTTGAAGTCCCACTGGCAGTTCAATATCTGATACAGCTAAAAAAGTATTTCCAATATCCACAAGGCTTTGTAGCGCATCACTTTTTGTTCCTGGTGTTTTACACTGTGGATGAGCCACTACAAAAGGAACTCTTTGAGCATCCTCATAAGCAGGTAATCCTTTCCACCACAAACCGTGATTCCCCATATAATCTCCATGGTCTGAGGTAAAAATTATTATGGTATTATCCATAAGATTCTTTTCTTCAAGATAATCTAATATTTTGCCTATATAATGATCCATTTGGCTTACCATGCCATAGTACAATGCCATTATTCTTCTCTTTTCAGCCTCATTCATAAAAGGTAAATTTCTTACGCAATGCCAATTCTTTTCAGCAATCTCTAAAGTATCTCCAAAGCTTCCCTTCTCAACCATTTCCTTGTAAAATAGAGGCTTATTGTCCATTTCACCCTCAATGTAATTATAAACAGGCATGTCCTCTTCCTTGTACATACTTGCCCAAGGCTCTGGAACAAAACAAGGATTATGTGGATCTTGAAAACTAGACCATATAAAGAAGTTTTCATCCTTTTCTAGAGCTTTATCTATAGCTCCAATGGTTTCATCTGCAGTCCATTTTGATCCTGAATACTCCTGAGGCAATTCCCAAGTACCAAAATCCGTGTATTGGTTATTTCCAAAATATTTCGTAATATCAATACCATTTTCTTTAAGCCATACACCATAATGCATGCCGGCAGAATGCTTTTCCACAGAATGCCCTATGACTAACTTCACATAATCAAATCCATAATAAGGTCCTGTCCACTCTTTGAAAAATTCCCTATCAAATATGTTTGGTTCTGACTCAAAGCTTTCTGAAAATAGGCAGGGTTGAAAATGCGCCTTACCTATTAAAGAAGTAAAATATCCATTTTCACTCATTATATTTGGAATGGTTGGATAATCTTGAGGAAGGCCTGTCCCAATAGTGTAACAGCCATGCTTAGAGGGATAATGTCCTGTAAGCATTGAAATTCTTGAAGGTGTACAAACTGGGTTTGGAGTGTATCCTCTATTAAAGGATATTCCTTTTTCACAGAGCCTATCTATATTGGGAGTCTTAATTAAAGGATTATTTGCATGGATAGTATCCCATCTCTGCTGATCACTCGTTATAAATAAATAATTCATTTTTTTATTCATGGTAACCTCCTGTTAGTGTATATTGAATATTTTTCTAAATGCTGAAAAGGTTTTGTCCAAATTTATCATTTGAAGGATATCTCATTTCATAATCTTTTCCCATATTAGTCTTATATCCACCATTAAAATAGCAGCTCTCAGCAATCCACTGAAGCAACTGATTTCTCATTTCAATAATTTTTTCTTTATACTCACCGCATTGCCATAAATTATTAAGTTCATTTGGATCCTTTGTTAAGTCATAAAACTCACCAAGTTCTTGTCCAATATAATAAACCATTTTATAGTTTTCTGAACGCATCATTATTTGATAATTATCTTCACAATAAACATACTCTTGCTTTTGAACATTAGTATCCTTATCTACATAAGGCTTTAAAGATTTACCTTCTAAATAGCATGGTATGTCTATATTGGCCATATTAAGTATCGTTGGTCCTATATCCACAAGGTTCACTAAATCCTTCACCTCAGTAGTTTCATTTTGAGTATTTCTATAATCCTTTATTAATAGAGGAACTTTAGTTACAGTATCATACATCACCCACTTATAAGACATCTTGTGATCTCCAAGATTGTCTCCATGGTCACTGGTAAATATGATAATAGTATTTTCTAACATACCTTTTTCTTGAAGTTTATCTACTATTTTTCCAATATAGTGATCTATCATTGTAATATTTGCATAATAATGCTTTCTCATTTCCTTAACTTCATCAACAGTAGCTTTTTCTATATCAATAAGAGACTCCTGTCTATAGTTATTCTTAAAATACTCTCTAAGTAATTTATGCTGAGGCGGTTTATTATCAAGCTCCCCCTCCATAAAAATGGGTTCCGGTATGTCTTTGTCCTTATACAAATCTAAATATTCTTGCGGAGGATCATAAGGCTCATGCGGTCCTGGGAATCCAACTTGTAAGAATAAAGGTTTATACATGTCCCAATTATCTAACCAGTTATATGCTAGATCTCCAACGAAAGCATCTGAATGATACTTTTCATCATACTCCCAGGTGATGGCATTATATCTATCTATCCAATCTTCATACTTTTTTTGTCTGTCATTAGGTCTCTTCATACCATTTTGATGAAGATATCTCTCCCACTCATCTACCGCTTTGTGCAGCTTAAGAAAATTACTGGCTTTATTCTCTACAACTCTTCTTTCATGGAAGCCACAATCATCATACATAGGTTCACAATGCATTTTTCCAAGATTTACACAATGATATCCATCTAAATTCAAGTCCTCTACCCAAGTTTTATGATGGCACCAATCATGGAAACTATATACTCCTGTATTATGAGCATACATACCAGTAAAGGTAGCTGCCCTGCTTGCTATACAAGTTGCTCCTGGAGCAAAAGCATTAGAAAATACAGTGCCTCCATCTACTATTTTATCTAGATTTGGTGTAATCATATGTGAATTTCCTAAACTTGCAATAGTGTCAAATCTCTGCTGATCTGTCATAATCATAATGATATTTGGTTTCATATAAAACTTCCCCTTTCACAATTTAATATTCATAAAATTCAACTTGTTAAGCTATTGAACCTCATTATTAACAAATCAAATATTGATTATATAAAAATGTTTATACTAACTAAATTTGCCTTCTAGCAGATACAATTCTTGCTACATTTAGTAATCTTGGATATGCATATTCAAAAAAGCCTTTATAAGCTGAACAAAAATAATTTAATTCAATACTATCTTTTTCAAAGGCTTCTCTTTCTCTCCTGCATCCTCCCTTACATAATCCAAACCATTTACACATTTTGCATTCTGGAGCTACATATATTGAATCCTGTATAAACTTCTTTGAAGTATCACTGGTTATCATTTCTACAATTTCATTTTCTTTAATGTTTCCCAGTTTCCATTTATCAATAACATAAAAATCACAGGGATAAACCCCTCCATCAGCTTCTACTACACAATGACAGCTACATACTCCATTCATATTACAAGCTTCTGGTTTATGTCCTAATATCATTCTTACTAAATTGTCAAAATATCTTATACTAATATACTCACCTTTTGCAAAGTCTTCGTACCATCTATCAAAGGTAATCTTTAGAAAATTTTCAAACTGATGTGGTTTTAATGAATAAGGATGCTGTCCCCTTGCTTCATTTATAGGATCAAGACAAGATATAAATTGAAGATACTTAAAATTGTTTTTCTTAAAAAACTTATATATTTTATCTGCAGCCCTGGCACTATGGGATGTAACTACGTATAGTATGTTATATTCCACTTTAAACTTATTAAATAAGTCTACAGTTTTCATTATTTTGTTAAAAGTTCCATCACTATGAGTATTCACTCTATGTAAATTATTAATTTCACTTGGTCCATCAAGAGATAATCCTACTAAGAAATTATTCTGAGATAAAAAATCTGCCCAGGTTTCGTCAATGGTAGTTCCATTAGTCTGTAAATTGAAATCCACCTTGACATTTTTAACATTGTGAACCTTTACAAGCTCCACAAACTTTTTATAGAAATCCAATCCTGCTATAGTGGGCTCTCCCCCTTGAAAAGCAAAGGTGCAAATTTCGTCTGCAAAACTTAAAGCCTTTTTTATAACATTTTCCATGATATCCGTACTCATTACTCCATAGGACTTGGTAGATCTATTTTCAGCAATAGAATGATAAAAGCAATATTTACACCTTAAATTACAACTACTTGATGCTGGTTTAATTAATAGACTTATAGGGGGCATATTTTCTCCTCCTTTCTTATAAATAATGTATTACTATGAATTTATATTACAATAATGTATTACCGTATCACTAGTGTAAACAACGTGATATTGCTTACACTAGTGCATAATATAAATAATTTAATCATTAGTAATACATTTAAACATATTAAACTAAGCCGCTTAAATCTATAGGAGATTTGCCCA
>CAYMGW010000250.1:0-4122 GCA_964390085.1 uncultured Tissierella sp. | reverse complement strand
AAAATATAAGCAGTTCTATCAGGTATTTCTACATTGCTATCAATTATAATATGCAAATGTTCTTGATCTCTAGTTGCAGGTGTAAGATCAGTTATTTTTTTAAATAAATCGCAAGTAGCAGCAGGCCCCATTCCTCCCATTATTCCAAGAATCATTTTGACCACCTCAATATAATAAACTTATCAATCATATATGCAAACTATATGCCACTGTGCGATTACCCTAAAATTCAATAATTGATAAATATTGAGGATATTATAGGGAAAAATTGTTTCCCATTAACCAACCCATTGTCGGTTAAAATTAATTTTATTTTCATCTTGGAATATACAGTGCATTTATCTAATATCGCAAATTGAAGATATAAGATTATAACCCTTTTCCGTTAGTACTGTTCCCTTCCTTCCAGTATTAGATTCCACTAGACCAAGTTCCTCAACGCTATTTAGCAAACTTCTAATTTTACCCTCTGTTAAATCTAAACCCTCTTCCTTAGCAAGTTCTGCTAAGTACCTTCTTCCCAATCCATTGGAATTCATTATTCTTTTAAGCATCCATATTATATCATTACCTAAAATATCTATTAATATGGAATCTTCCAATTTATCAGGTCTATCTGTAATGTATTCTGGAAGTTCTTTTATACACAATTTTTTATCCATTTTAGCAACATTAGCAATATACTCCATAGCATTTTCCAGTTGCCTGATATTGCCAGGCCAATCATATCCATATAATAGATTTATAGCATCTTTTTCTAATACATATTCTACATCCCTAATCTTACCTCTACTATGCTTTTCTAAAAAGAAATTAGCCAATACTAATATATCTTGTTTTCTCTCTCTTAAGCTCAACATTCGAACTGGTAAAACATTTAATCTATAGTATAAATCTGCTCTAAAATTACCTTTTTTAACTTCAGATGCTAAGTCTTTATTAGTTGCAGCAATTAATCTAACATTTATAGGAATCTCTTTAAGTCCTCCAACCCTTCTTACTTGTCTCTCTTGTATAACTCTCAATAGCCTACATTGAAAATCTAAGGAAGCATCCCCTATTTCATCAAGAAAAATAGTACCACCATGTGCCTCTTCAAAAAGTCCTCTTTTCCCACCTTTCATTGCCCCTGTAAAGGAACCTTCTTCATAACCAAAAAGTTCACTCTCTATTAAGCTACTTGACATTGAAGCAAAATTAACTGGTACAAATGGTTCCGATGCTCTATGGGAAGCCGAATGAATAGATTGAGCAAATAGCTCTTTTCCGGTACCACTTTCCCCTTGTATCAAAATAGTAGAATCCGTACGTGAAAAAGACTTGACCTTATCTATTAATTCTTTCATATTATTACTTTTATAAACAATATCATTAAATGTATAATAATTTGTTCTGATGGCATTCTCCGAAGTTCTTCTACGAATTTCATGCTCATTTTTTTCAATCTCTTCACTTTTTTCAAAGGTATATATAATCCCATCCTCACTACCTTTTTCCTTTATAACCTTAGAAGTAACAAATAATTCTTTATTGTGGATTCTAATAATATCTACTTCGTCATTACCACCTATTTTTACTATTTGAGGTAATATATCTTTAATATTTTTTCCAATAATATCTTCATATGCACATTTTAAAATATTACACATTTCTTGATTGCTTACTATAACATCACCAGACTTATTAATATATATAATAGCTTTTCCTAGACAATTAGCAACTGTCTCTAGTCTATTACTAATAATCTTCATATCCTTAGCCGTATCGTTTATTCTATTTAATAAATTTATTATATGGTTTATATATTGGGAAGAAAGCCTATCTCCTAGGGCTTTCATTAGTCCCAGTCTGTTAGCAATATCAACTACAGTAACGATATCAATCTGTCTAGTCCCTATATTAATTACTTTTTTTACACCAAAAGGAACAAGATGTGGTTCTCCAACTGTAACAGAGATGTCTAGCTCAGGATAAGAAGCTATACCTGGATAATATGGGTAGTATTTTATATAATTAACTCCTAGCGCCTGCAATTGAACCATTGCCTCATAGTTGGTTTCTGCCCTATCATTGACTAGCAAAACCTCTGTCCCCTTAGGTAAATTTAATAATTCCGATATGTATCTATGATTTATTACCCTCTGGGCTACAATATATTCCACACCATTGTCTATTAATTTCTGTATCCTTTCATCTATAATACTGGGGGATGATAGAACAACTAATGAATTTGTAGAGTCAAAGTCTAAATCGTCTTCTAAGCAATAAGATTTAACCTCAGTATATTCACCAAAAATATTTTCAAGTTGAATGCCCAAATTAACAGAAGTTACTTTCCCTGGAGTAATCATTATAATCTTCTTCATTTATTTACCTACTTTCCATATTATAGTGACATTTACAAATAATTGAAAATTAAATATAGTTTGCTAATATTATATAATAAAGTACTAAAAAATAAAACAAGCTAGGTAATAAGTAACCTAGCTTGTTTTATTAAAAGTATCTAAACTTATCTTCAAATCACCTTGCTCATCACATGAGACTATCAAATTATCCTTATCCTTCAAGTCACCTCTAATAATCATCCTACCGATTTCAGTTTCAAGATACTTTTGTAAAAATCTCTTAACTGGTCTTGCTCCGTATTGGATGGAATAAGCTCTGTTTAGGATAAGGTCTTTTGCTTCATCTGTTAGTTCTATGGATATCTGTCTATCTTCTAGTCTAGACTTTATTTCTTCTATTTGAAGATCTATTATCTTAAATATCTCATCTCTTTGCAATGGTTTGAACATTACGATTTCATCTACACGGTTTAAAAATTCTGGTCTAAACATTCTTCTCATTTCACTTATTACTTCATCTTTTGCCGATTCATCTATACTTCCATCTGGTCTTATCCCTTCAAGTAAATATGAAGAACCTATATTAGAAGTCATTATAATAACCGTATTTTTAAAATCCACAGTTCTACCTTGATTATCTGTTAATCTTCCATCATCTAGTACCTGAAGTAATATATTAAATACATCTGGATGAGCCTTTTCTATTTCATCAAATAAGATTACTGAATAAGGTTTTCTCCTTACAGCTTCTGTTAATTGTCCTCCTTCATCATAGCCTACATATCCTGGAGGTGCTCCTATAAGTCTTGATACAGAATGTTTTTCCATATACTCCGACATATCTATTCTTATCATATTTCTTTCATCATCAAATAAAGATGAAGTTAAAGCTTTGGATAATTCTGTTTTACCTACTCCTGTTGGTCCTAGGAATATAAAGGAACCTATAGGTCTATTTAATGGCTTCATCCCAGCCCTTGCTCTAATTACGGCATCTACTACAGATTCAACTGCTTCATCTTGACCTATTACCTTTTTATGAAGGATTTCACCTAAAGATAGAAGCTTTTCTCTTTCTGTCTCAACTAATCTAGATACTGGTATTCCAGTCCATTTAGCTACAACTTCTGCTATTTCTTCTTCTGTAACTTCTTCCTTTAGCATTCTTTCGTCTTTTTCATTTTTTTCATTTGCTTCTTGTAGTTTTTTCTCTAATTCAACTAAAGTACCATATTTTAATTGAGATAGTTTTTCTAAATCATATTTTCTCTCTGCCTCTTCTATTTGTCTCTTTACTCTATCTATTTCTTCTTTAATTTCTTTGACTTTTGATATATTCTTTTTCTCATCTTCCCATTGGGCTCTCATTATATCATATTTTTCTTTGGAATCTGATAATTCTTTTTCTAGTTTTCCTAATCTTATTTTAGATGCTTCATCTGTTTCTTTCTTTAATGCTGACTTTTCTATTTCCAATTGAAGTATTCGTCTTCTTATTTCATCAAGCTCTACAGGCATAGAATCTATCTCTGTTCTTATCATGGCTGAAGCCTCATCCATTAAGTCTATTGCCTTATCAGGTAAAAATCTATCTGATATATATCTATCAGAAAGAGTTGCTGCAGCTATTACAGCACCATCAGATATTCTTATTCCATGATGAATCTCATATTTTTCTTTAAGTCCACGAAGTATGGATATGGTGTCCTCCACTGTTGGTTCTGTAACTAATACCTTTTGGAATCTTCTCTCTAATGCTGCATCCTTTTCAATA
>CAYMGW010000249.1:1531-4146 GCA_964390085.1 uncultured Tissierella sp. | reverse complement strand
TAGCTATACTTATATTAGTAGGAATTGTAGGTTATACCAAGATTTCAATTAATAGAAAGACTAATTTACTATCAAATAAGATTGAGGAAAAGATTGTTAGATTAGTTGAACTATCCACTGTGAAATACAATTATACTAATATAGTGGAATATGAAGATAAAATGGAGTTAAGCGGAGTAAGTATTCCTTTTACCAATAAAAGATTTATTCTAAAGTATAGCGGATATATTAAAGCAGGAATTAACTTAAATACTATCGAAGTTAATTTAAAGGATAAAGATACTATAGAAATAAAAATGAGTAAAGCAGAAATCTTTGAAAATGTAATTCCTGAAGAAGATGTTTATTTTTATGATGAAAGGGATTCTATATTCAATAAACTAAGCTTTAAGGATCTTTATGTAGTTCTTATACAAGAAAAAGAAAAAATGAAAGAAGAAGTAATAGAAAAAGGAATACTAAATGACGCAGAAAAAAATGGTACTGAAATTATTAAATCACTATTAGAAGGCATGGGATTTGAAAATATTAATATTAACTTTAAATAGTTGAAAAACTTCCCCCCTAAAAACTTATAATTTTATAATACTCAAACTAAAATTATAAGTTTAATTTATAAAATTACTGCATATTAATGTTAGGAAGGGGGGATATAATGAATAAAAATCTTGGAATGTTTATCTTAATAATTTTGCTAGTAACTGTTTTTTTAATTTTAGGGAACTATATACATAGATATTCAACTATGAAAAAAATAAGCTTAGAGGATGTCTATTTAAAAGATAAGGAAAATAATTATACTATATTAATTGAAGTAGATAAAAAACAACTTAAACTAGTGGATAGAGAAAACGAAAGTATAATAAAAACATATCCAATAGCAACAGGAAAACCAAATTCACCAACTCCCTTAGGCACATTTAAAATAGCAGAAAAAGCACAGTGGGGAGAAGGTTTTGGTACTAGATGGATGGGGCTTAATGTCCCCTGGGGTAAATATGGAATTCATGGAACCAATAAACCAGGTTCTATTGGTGGAAATCTATCTGCAGGTTGTATTCGTATGAGAAATCAAGATGTGGAAGAACTTTATTCTATGGTAAAGCATAGTACCATAGTTACCATAACAAATGGGCCATACGGGCCCTTTGGGCAAGGATTTAGGGAACTAAGACCTGGAGATAGAGGTGCAGATGTTTTAGAAGTACAGAGAAGGTTAGCTCAAAAAGGATATTATGAGGGTAGTCTAGACGGAATCTACGGAGAGGGTATGAAGGCATCATTAATTCGTTATTTAAAAGATAATAATATATCCCTTACAGATAAGGTAAATTATAAAATATATAGTGTTTTAGATATTATTTTAATGGAATAATGCATTTGTGATTAGATTGGAAATCTTTGGGTATTATAAAATTGTAGAAGAAAGATTTAACATTTAGTAAATGTTAAATCTAAACAATGAGATTATAGGGGGTTTATTATGGCATCAGAAAAACTATTAAAAGCATTAAATGATCAATTTAATTTTGAAATGTCATCAGCATATTATTATATGGGAATGGCTGCATACTGCTCCGATAAAAACATGAATGGATTCGCTCATTTCTTTGTAGAGCAAGCTAAAGAAGAATATAGTCATGCTATGAAATTCTATGGTTTTATTTATGATATGGATGGAAGAGTTAGAACTCAAGCTATAGAAGAACCAAAAAATGATTTTAATTCATTCTTAGAAGTATTTAAGGAAGCACTAGGACATGAAAAATTAGTTACTTCAAAAATTAATAATTTGCTGGGAATGGCAGAAGAAGAAAAATCATATCCAACTATCCAATTCTTACAATGGTTTGTTGAGGAACAACTAGAAGAAGAAAATAGTATGAAAGATATAATATTTAAGCTAGAAGGAATTAATGATAATTTCCATGGACTATATCTATTAGATAAAGAATTGGGTGCAAGATAGCATAATATATAAAAAGATAGGTCATATAGACCTATCTTTTTTAAAACTTACTACTTAGTAGTTGTAGTTCCACCCATAGTTTGTTGTGCCATTCTAACTAAATTTTTAGTCATATATCCACCAACATAACCATTTTGTCTTGATGGTAAATTACCTTTATCCATTGAATCATAGTTTGCCATACCTAATTCAGAAGCGATTTCTAACTTCATTTGGTTAAGAGCTTGACGTGCTTGTGGAACAAGAATATTGTTACTTCCAGTATTATTTGTAGTCATTTTGTTTTCTCCTTTCAATCTTAATTTTGTAAATCTTTGGTGTAGTAGTATTATGTGTAGAAAATCATTTAATAATCATGTAATATTATGAAGTGCTGAGGATGGTTTCCAATTTTGCCAGAAACATCAAATTTTTTAAAAATATTATTCTCCCTTTCATATAGATTTAAAAAGAAGATCCTTGCAGTTTTTTGGGTCTTCTTTTTAAGTTTGAAAATTTTGTAATATATGTTATAATGACTTGTTTGAACTTATATGAATAGGAGGAAGTTAAATTTGGAACAGTTGTTAGTAGGTATCAAAAGTCTTGAATTTAATCAAATACTTATGTTTATCATTGGTGGTTTTCTTATTTATCTAGCAATAAA
>CAYMGW010000249.1:0-1521 GCA_964390085.1 uncultured Tissierella sp. | reverse complement strand
ATAAAAAAGGATTATGAGCCAATGTAATTATTGCCCATAGGATTTGGAGCAATACTAACAAATTTACCAGTTGTTGCAGGTATACCGGGTATAGCCAGTGATGAAGGAATTTTAGGAATACTTAAGAATGCAGGGATATTAAATGAATTATTTCCAGCTTTGATTTTTATAGCAGTTGGAGCCATGATAGATTTTACACCGTTACTTCAAATGCCATCTATGCTTTTCTTTGGAGCAGCGGCACAATTTGGAATATTTATGACCATAATATTTGCATCCCTACTGGGATTTGATATAAAAGAGGCGGCATCTATAGGCATTATAGGAGCAGCTGACGGACCTACATCTATATTTGTAGCTACGAGATTTGCAAAACATCTACTAGGACCAATATCTGTAGCAGCTTACTCTTATATGTCTTTAGTGCCAATGATTCAACCAGTAGTTATAAAAGCTTTAACTACAAAGGAAGAAAGAAAGATAAGAATGGAGTATAAAGAAGTCAAAATATCTAAAACTGTAAAGATAATATTTCCAATAGCTGTTACTATAATTGCAGGTATTATTGCACCTATATCGGTCACTCTAATAGGATTTTTGATGTTTGGGAACCTTATTAGAGAATCAGGCGTATTAGAGCGATTGTCTCAATCAGCTCAAAATGAATTAGCTAATTTGGTTACTTTGCTTTTAGGCATAACTATTGGTTCTACTATGACAGCAGATGCATTTATTAATTTAGATACTTTAATGATAATGGGACTTGGTTTAGTGGCATTTATATTTGATACAGCAGGTGGAGTATTATTTGCTAAGTTTTTAAATTTATTTGTGAAGAAAAAGTACAACCCTATGGTTGGGGCAGCAGGTATTTCTGCATTTCCAATGTCAGCTAGGGTAATACAAAGACTAGCCAAAGAAGCAGATCCAACAAACTTTGTTCTAATGCAAGCTGTATCTGCCAATGTAGCTGGACAAATAGGTTCAATTATAGCAGGTAGTATTGTATTAATACTATTATCTTAATTTAGGAGGAAAACTATGTTATTTAAACTATTGATATATGGAATGGGGACTACATTTTTTGTATTAATATTATTTTATTTTATCATAAAGGTACTAGTAAAAGCATTCCCAGAGAAATAACCCCTTTTTAGGGGTTATTTTTAATGCCTGTAACCATTTATTTTTTCCTGCGTAATATGGTAATGAACAGATTTTTTTTAGGAGGAGAAAATATGGATAGAGAATATGAAATAGGAGGAAGACCATGTTGTCCTGGTGATCTAGCAAGAGCCTGTGTTCCTTTTCAAGTTATGAATCAAGTATTTAGTCCAAGAGAAGCATTACAAAAAGGGACATTATTTCCAGAGTTATATCAACCATACAAAGTGGAAGACAATAGGGAAGGTGGGTGCAGATGCTATGGATAGAACACAGATGGATTTTCTAGTAGAGCTAATGGAAGTATCTTTTGTTCTAGTAGAGACAGCTTTATATTTAGATACTCATCCAAATGAC
>CAYMGW010000248.1:1141-4177 GCA_964390085.1 uncultured Tissierella sp. | reverse complement strand
ATATTCTTCCCCAAAAAATGCAATAAAACTAAATGGAAATGAAAGAGGTAAGAATAACAACAAAAACCATGTTTTCAAACTTTTAAATGGTGCTATAAAGCTATCAACTTCCCCTCCCAATAGTGAAGAGATAAATATAGCTGTTAAATATAGAACAACAAACAATAAAATATAGAGAATTGATGATTTAGTATTCTTTGTGAACTTTAATCCAAATTTCTCTATCTTCTCCTTAGTATCACTGTTATATGCAATAATCAATGAAAAACTACCTATCATAAGCCAAATCTGTAAATGAGAATTTGGACTTTGATTAAATCCAAATACTCTTACTAAAAGATAAATAATTGATGTTATTGTAAAAAATAAATATGTCAGAAAAAAATTCTTTGGTAGTTCCTTTCTCCATTTTTTATTCAATAATAAAGTAGCCATGACACCAAAAGCAGGATAATACATCTGCACCAAAGGAAAAGAATCTACTGAGTATGTAGGATATGCCATTCCCATAGCAATCCCCATTATAGCTGTTAATCCAAAAGTAATCCCTAAAAATAAAATAAGATCTCGATTTGAAACATTATATTTTCCCAATTTACCAAATCATCCTTTCTTATGAATTTCACATCCCCATTGAGATTATATTATCATATAATATGGTAAATTGATCTATTTACGAATAATTGTAACCATTTCGTAAATAGTTGGTAGGAGTGATTAATAGCTTAAGTGCATTTTCATCATAATGAATTTACCATTCTTTCCAAATATCTAAGAAAAAAATTTATCATCATATTTCTATTCCTGAAAGTATAACAAAAACCTCTACCATAACCACATAGATGGTCGCAAAATAATACAACCAGGAGCACTTCATTTTGTATAAATATAAAAGAACAGTACTGACAATAAATATACTAACTCCCCAAACTAAAAAAGGCCATTGATAAAACTGGATACCCACTTCAGTTAAAACAACTATAAGTGGCATAGTAAAGAATGTTGCTTTAACGAGATCAGTAAGTTGTCTTCTTAAAATAAACCATGAAAGAATAAGAACAATAACAATATAGAGGTAATGCCATGAAAAGTGAATTGCCCTAGCATTACCACCATTATCCATAATTGACATTACTACTATTCCATAGATCCTATATACAATAAATGCCAAAAGGAATGCTACATTAAATAGGACAAATCCGCCTACTAATATAGTTAATGCAGATAAAATATTTTTTTGCCAGACTTTCAACTTCATTTTAGCTTCCACCTCATTATCCAATGATTATTTTTTTATTTTTCATATTATTATACCCCGTATTATATAAAATTAAATCGTTGCATCACTCTACATATATACAACTCAAATCCGATGAAATCGATATAATGCCATCTCTATAACTCACATTTAATGTTATTTATCATATAATGGATTAAATCTAAATACAAAGGAGTAGTTATTTATGAATAATAATATCAATTTTAATCATCCACAGTGCTGTAACAATGATTCTAACTACAAACCTAATACCATTAACTGTCCTAATACGTCTTGCATGTGCTATACACCCTGTGCCTTACCCAATCCATCAATATACACACCATCTATAGAATATCAAGTTGCTGTGCCTATTAACTTAGCAAAATCTTTAGAAGGAAAATATTATGTGGGGTATGCCGATAATCTTTCATTTGGAAAAGGTACAAGTGCCTGGGCTAGACTATATAATCCACCTAATTCAGGAGTGAATTTGCATGTAACAGTATGGACTATAAGTGATGTTTCTGAATCTCCATTTAGAGCACAAGTTTGGTTTAACACAATTCCTCCTGGAATGCCTCTTGAATCCCCTCTTGTTACTCCAGCAAACTTGGCATTTTGTCCACCTACAAGTCCAAAGGTTAAATTACAATATGCAACAAATGTCTCTGGAGATCCAGTTGGTGGTATAAAAGCTTTTGTAAGAAGAGGGCAACCTGAGACAACTATTGTAGATGATGAACAAGGAAAATTTATTTTTCCACCTGGGGGTTCTTTTTTAGTATTTTTATCTAATTCTGAGACACCTGATGTAGCAGCTAATGGAAGAGTTGCTTTTGGATGGTGGGAAGAACCAATCTGTAATAATAAATAATAAACAGATTTTGAGATATTAAAATATCCTTGCCACTATGTAATGGCAAGGACATTTTTTAAATTATAATTTAAGAATTATATAGACTCATCTTCATTAAAATTAAATTGTTCTATAATATCTTTTGCTTTTTCTAGTTGTGATTTTTCTACTAGTATATCAGTCCTATAAAAAGATGTTCCGGCAATTATTCTCATATATCCGCCAATTCCATAATCCTTTACAATGTATGGAATCTCATGTTCATCTAATAAACTCTTTATCAAATTTAATTCGTATTCATTATTAATAGTTTTTAAAAGAACAAGTTCAAGGTCATCCCACTTTTCTTTATGATGATTATCATCATATTTCTTTCTTGACATAGAATTCACCTTCCTTAGTTTAATTAATTTTTATTACTCAAAGTACTCTATTTTAACTATTATTTCCCTCCTTTCAAAACATTTCTTCTATATCAATCATTACTTATATATATTTTCTTGCAACATATAATTTTTTGGAATCATCTATAGTAGCTAGATAAACCTTTGATATATTATCTATATTATGCATTTTAAGATTATTCATCAACCATTCTTTATTTAGTTCTACCCTTGTTAAATTCTCTTCAAACAATTTCCCATCATTTATAATCACCAAAGGTAAACTTACAGGTTTAGCACATATATTCAAGTCTTTGGAAGTAACAACTCTATATTCTTCTTTTTTTATAATACTTAAATGACCATTAGGTTCTAAGATTGCGTATTTTAGTTCTGAAATATCAAAGACATTTTTGAGCCTTAACTCACTAAGTAGCAAATCAATATTTAAAAATTGTTTTTTAAAATTTTTTCTTATAATCTTACCATTTTCTATTAAAATTACAGGTTTCCCATTAAAAAGTGACGCTAATTTC
>CAYMGW010000248.1:0-1131 GCA_964390085.1 uncultured Tissierella sp. | reverse complement strand
CTATTTTTTAAGGATAAGGCTGTTAGCATATAGTGCCAAAAGAACAAAGTTAATAATGGAACAATTGTATATGTAAATGAAACTTCACCTTCTAATAATGGAGCAACTGTAATAGCTCCTAATATCCAAACTACTGTAAAATCATAAGCAGTTAGCTGGTTTATAGTTCTTTTCATCATATACCGTCCTACCAAAAAAGATATTATGCCTACAATTAAAGTTCTTATTGTATAGGCCAATAAAGAAATATCCTTTACAACTCCAAAAACATTCATATAAAACTCACTCCTAACCTATAAATTTATATGTAATTTTTTATCTGGAGTTAAAATTGCCAAATAAACCATATTAACATTATCTATATTGCTTAAATTAAGCTGATTTTCAATCCATTCATAGTTTAAATTATTTCTCTTAAGTATTTTTTCATCAATTCTCCCTTTATATATAATTATTTCTGATAATACATCCTGTGATGTTTCTATACCCATATCTAATTTTATCGGTGGAAGATTATTTTTATTTATAGCTACACTAAAATCTCCAGTAGCTTCTGCAATTAAATACTCTACCTTTTCAATATTGTGAGCATCTTTTTCTCTTAGTATTGAAATTAGATTATCAATTGTCAATTTTGATTTTAAGAGATTATCTTTAATAACTTTACCATCTTTAATTAAGATTATTGGCTTTTGAGTAACTATTGATGGGGATTTTAAATATAAATAAGAAATACCTAAATATATTAAAGTATATAATATTATTATTACAATAGCATCAATAGGCCTAGACTTTGGACTAACCATACGTGAAGCAGCAATATGGCTAATCCCAGCTGCCATTAAAAAATTATATGGAGTCAATATGCCTGGTTGGCGAAATTTCATCATTTTAGTTGATATAAATAATACAAAATATAATATTGATGTCCTAATAAATAATTCTAATATGTTCAATTTTTCTGCTTCTAAAAAAATATTCTTTATATTCATAATATCATCCTTTTTAATTTCAAATTTCCATTTTACTTCTGCTAATATATACTTCCCATAGTATAGTATTTATATAATTATAATAATCGAGTAGGAGGTAATTAATTATTTTAATTACCGTCCTCTCACACCACCAAGC
>CAYMGW010000247.1:0-4220 GCA_964390085.1 uncultured Tissierella sp. | reverse complement strand
TAATATGTGTGCCATCCATAAGAATAGCATTGGGTTTAAAACTTCTTGCAGCATCAAGAGCAACTTCTACTTCTATATTATCTAAGGCTCTATTTCTTTTTTCTGCTATTACTTTTTCGTCTTCTTCTAATATACCTTTTTCCGCATCTGAAAATAATGGAGTATAAATATCTGATTTAAATATAGGTTCATTTTTAATTATTGTAGATTTTGCTAACCCTTGGAAAACATCAACAAAATGAGGATAAGCGCCTCCCATCCTGTTTGTAGAACCATCTACTCCTACAATACCACCTTTAGCTTCATATAGTGCTAGATGCTTGTTTTCTAATTTTTCCATAGATTTAATAGAGCCAATATATTCTTTTATGAATCCCCTTAAGACATTTCTATCTAAAGAAAATACTTCCTTATATTTATCTTCTATTAAATTGTTTAAACTAGATATCTTTTCCTTTAGTTCTCTATGTATAGCGTAAATTATAATCACCCCTTTTATTAGTGAATAACTAATAACTAAGAGTGAATAGTTAAAATAACCTAAATCTTCACCTAAAACTATTCACTATTCACTTTTAACTATTAACTGATTTTCAAGCTTTCTTTATACACCAAATTCTTCGGTATATTGTATTCTTCCGACACCTTCTTCACTGCTTCTTTTTTAGTAAAACCTTCACTTATATATTTTTCTAATAATTCTCCTATATCTATTTCTTCAGTTTCCTTTTCTTCATGGTTTCCATCAACTATTATGACGAATTCACCCTTTATTCCTGTTGCTGTAAACTTCTCCAGGGCTTCAGCTGCTGTACCGCGAAAGGTCTCTTCGTATTTTTTGGTCAATTCTCTTGAAATAGAAATCTTTCTATCTTCTAATATCTCCACCATATCTTCTAGCAAATTTATTAGTCTATGGGGTGCTTCGTAAATAATTGTCGTTTTTCTATATTCTTTAATCTTCTCAAGTTCCTTTTTTCTCTCTCCCTTTTTAGAGGATAAAAATCCTTCAAAGATAAACTTATCTGTTGATAAGCCTGAGATGACCAATGCAGTAATAGAAGCTGTAGCTCCTGGTAATGCAATTACATCAATATTTTCATCAATTGCTTGTCTTATAAGTTCTTGACCTGGATCAGATATCCCAGGCATTCCAGCATCTGATACTAAGGCAATACTTTGACCTTGATTTAATTTTTCTATTAATTCAATTCCCTTTTCCTTTATATTGTGCTCATGGTATGATGTTAAAGGTTTTTTAATATCATAATGGTTTAGTAACTTAATAGTATGTCTAGTATCCTCAGCAGCAATTAAATCTACTTCTCCTAATATCCTTATGGTCCTAAGGGTAATATCCTCAAGATTCCCAATTGGAGTAGGGCATATATATAGAATTCCTCTTTCCATCTTATTTCTCCTCTCAATAAGTATCATTTTTGGTGCCTGGCACCATAAATTATACTTATTTCATCAGTATAAGACCCATCCTCATTATATACTATTAATGGATCATAAAATTTTAAATCTGGCTTACCATCTTTCACTGCTTCAATTAAAATTAGATTTGGTTTCTTAGCTATTTTTGGTTGAACAAATCTTATGTATTTTGGTTCTATTTTATATTTTCTAAGTAGATAGATTATATCTACTAATCTATCTGGTCTATGTACCATGTAAAATTTACCTAGTGGTTTTAACAGATATTCTGTAACCTTAATTATATCTTCAAGGGTGCAGGCTATTTCGTGGCGAGATATGGCAAAGTTTTCCTCTGGATTTACTAATGCTCCTCCTGATTTCATATAGGGCGGATTTGATGTAATTGTATCTATTGTATTTTTGCCAAATTTTGTTGGTAGCTCTTTTAAATCCATATTGAGAATTTTAATCTTATCTTCTAAATTATTTAATTCTATGGATCTTTTTGCCATTTCAGCTACTTCATCTTGGAGCTCTATACCATAGATTATATCCACTTTATCCCTTGCATATATCCTTAAAGGTATAATTCCTGTTCCAGTGCCTAGATCCATTACTTTCCCCTTAGACCTTGTAAAGTGTGATAGGAATATGGCATCTGTACCATAGGAAAATTTATCTTTATTTTGTATTATTTTTAAATTAGATCCTGGAACTATGTCAATTCTCTCATTAGGTTTTATCATGACTTACTCCTTTAATTTTCAGAATATTGAATAAGTATCATTTTTGGTGCCTGGCACCAAAAACGTTACTTATTTTGCGCCAGGGGGACGGTTCTCCTGGCGCACCTGGCGCATTTCTTTTATTTAGCAAAAAAGACCCTTAAGGGTCTTTTTTTAAGTACTATTCTGGTTTAGGTGCGTCTACTGGACAAACGTTAGCACATGCACCACACTCAATACATTTTTCAGGGTCTATAACATAGATATCTCCTGCAGATATAGCATCAACTGGGCATTCTGCTTGACAAGCGCCACATGCGATACAGTCATCATGAATCTTGTATGCCAATTGTTTCACCCCCTTGTTATGCTTGTATGTTAATACGATTTCATTTTAACAGATTTCTATAAATAATAAAAGAGATTTTAAATTTATTTAACTTTTATCTAATCTTCTAAACTCTTAATATCTATTTCTTCATCTATTACTTCTGCAACTGTTTCTACTATTTTTTCATATGCTGGATCTACTTCTCCTGTATCTTCAATATCCTTTACTTGGAAATAAAGTAAATCATCGGTATTATCTTTTAGTCTTACCTTTACTTTTACCTTTTCAAGTAGTGTAAAGGTTTCAACAACAGTCCCTCTGCCTTCTGGTGTATTGACTATAGCTCCTATTTGTGGCATTTTAGTTAATAGTTCTTCATATACCTCATGCTCATATTTTAAACAACACATAAGTCTTCCACAAAGACCAGATATTTTAGTTGGGTTTAATGACAGACTTTGTTCCTTAGCCATTTTTATAGATACTGGCTCAAATTCACCTAGGAATTGGCCACAGCATACTATTTTGCCACAAGGTCCTATACCACCTACCATCTTTGCTTCATCTCTAACTCCTATTTGTCTAAGCTCAATCCTAGTTTTAAATATAGCAGCTAAATCCTTTACTAGCTCCCTAAAATCAACTCTTCCATCAGCAGTAAAATAGAATATTACCTTGTTATTATCAAAGGTATATTCTACATCAACTAATTTCATAGATAGTCCATGCTCTTCTACCTTTTGTTGACATATTACAATGGCTTCACTTGCTTTTCTTTTGTTTTCTCTATGAATATCAAAGTCTTCATCTAAGGCTACTCTAATAACTTTTTTTAGAGGAGCTACTATTTCATCTTCTGTTACTTCCTTTGGTCCTACTACTACATGACCAAATTCTATTCCTCTAGCTGTCTCAACCACTACAAAATCATTAAACTTAACATCTATATCATCTGGATCAAAATAATAGATTTTTCCCGCTTTCTTAAATCTCACTCCTACTACTGTTACCATCAATTAATTCCTCCTATATACTTAGAAGCATAGTTTCTATGGATAAACTAAAATTAACATTCCTTTTAACATTTATTTTAGTGTCTTCTATCCTATATATTATATCATTAATTCTATTTAAATCTATAAAGGATTCATTGGATAATATTTCGAGTTTGTCTTTATTTACCAATAGAGATGTATCCCCTATTTCCTTGTAAAGCAGTAAATCTCTAAACCAATAGAGCATAATATCTAATATTTCTTCAATATTCTCCTTATTTTCATTAAAAAAATCCATAGAAGTAAGAGCTTTTGTCTTGTCACCATTCAATATACTATCTATTATTTTTATGATTTCTTCCCTTTTCTCAAAAAAACTATTTGAGCTAGATAATTCTATAGATCTTTCTACAGATCCCTTTGTAAAACCTGCAATAAATTTAGCCCTATTTTCATCAATTCCATAATCTTTTATTAATAGCTCTACTATTTTAGATATGTCTAATGGATAAAATTTGATTATTTGACATCTAGATAATATTGTGGGGAGTAGTTTGCTACTACTGGAAGTCACCATAATAATATTAATATATTCTGGAGGTTCTTCCAAGGTTTTCAATAAGGCATTTTGACTTTCTAGCCTCATCATGTCACAGTCATCAATAATAAACACTTTTCTTTTGCTTTCGAAGGGTGATGTTGCCATAGAATTAATTAATTTTTCTATTTCAGATTTTTTTATCAGTC
>CAYMGW010000246.1:0-4229 GCA_964390085.1 uncultured Tissierella sp. | reverse complement strand
AAAAGAAGACAAAATTTAAAATGCCAGATGGATTTGTAATACTGTTCCTATTAGTAGTATTAGTATGCTTAATGACTTACTTCGTTCCAGCAGGAGAATTTAAAAGAATTGTAAAAGATGGGAAGACTATTGTAGATGGAAATAGTTTTCACTATATTAAGCAAACACCATTATCACCATTCCAATTTTTCAAAGCCATTCCTACAGGTATACAAGCTGCTTCAACTTTGATGATAATGATACTTTTAATTGGAGGAGCAGTAAGAGTATTTGACAGTACTGGAGCTATAAGAGCAGCGTTATTCAGATTAAGAGAAATAATAGGTCAGGATAGGGGAGCTTTTATTTTAATTGCTGTAATGATATTCTTTGGATGCTTAGGAGCTTTTCCAGGGATGTTAGAAGCTGCTATTCCTTTTGCGCCACTATGCATAGGAATATCCTTAGCTCTTGGTTATGATGTTCTAGTAGGAATATATATAGCGCTTGTTCCTATCGTAATTGGATGGTCAGCTGGATGTACTAATCCATGGACTACAGGTATAGGACAAAGTCTTGCTGAGCTTCCAATGTTCTCAGGACTGGGATATAGACTTTTTGTATTTGTTATATTTATGGCTGTAACCATATTTTATATTTTAAGATATGCTAATAAGATAAAAAAGAATCCTTCAAAAAGTATAGTTTATGGAATGGATTTTTCACATATAGAAAATGAGAAGATTGAAGATAATATAAAATTTACATTAAGACATAAACTAGTCCTTATAACCTTTGCCCTAACTATATTTTTTATAGTTTATGGTTCTTTAAACTGGAAGTGGGGCATGACCGAAATGTCCGCAGTTTATATAATAGGAGGAATAATTGGTGGTGTTGTAGCGGGATATGATGCAAACCAAATTGCCTCGGAATTTTTAGAAGGAGGGAAATCCATATTTATAGCAGCTATGGCTGTAGGACTTGCAAGATCAATTCAAGTAATAATGGAACAGGGACATATAGCAGACACAATAGTGTATGCTCTTGCATCTCTTTTAAATGGCTTACCTCCAGCATTTAATTCCGTTGGAATGTTTTTCATACAAACAGTAATTAATTTCTTTATACCATCAGGAAGTGGACAGGCAGTTGTAACTTTACCAATTATGTTGCCAGTAGCAGATATAATTCATTTAAATAGACAGATAGCAATTTTAGCTTTCCAATTTGGAGATGGTCTTTCTAATTTATGCTACCCTACAGTAGGTGCATTAATTGCATTTTTGAGTTACTCAAAGGTATCGTTCAATAAGTGGATGAAGTTTATAATGCCTTTTATGTTATTAATATGGACAGCAGCTATTGTTTCACTTATTGGAGCAGCAGTAATAAATTTAGGACCAATGTAATCATTTAAAAAAAGTATAGACAAGAGTCTGATGATTCTTGTCTATATATTTAGTCTATAAATATAAGAATACAGAAAAATATATAAGAAATCTTCTGACTTTTTTTTGACCATGAAAACTTATAATAAATTAAAAGTGAAAAACGAAGAGAGAAGGCGAATTTTTCACTATTTAATTTACTATTCACTTAAGAATGGAGGAGTGTTTATGTCAATAGATATAACAGTAAATGAAGAAAAATACCATTTAGATATAGATCCAGGGAAAAGACTATTGGATTTTTTAAGAGAAGATTTAGGACTTACGGGAACAAAGGAAGGCTGCAGTGAAGGAGAATGCGGAGCTTGCACTGTAATTATGGACGGTAATGCAGTGAACTCATGTATGGTACTAGCTGTTCAGGCTAGGGGAAAAGAAATTATTACTGTAGAAGGTTTAGAAAAGAATGGAGAGTTAGATGAGCTTCAAAAGGCATTCATAGAAAAGGGAGCAGTACAGTGCGGTTTTTGTACACCAGGAATGCTTATGTCCTGTAAGGCGCTGCTTATGAAAAATCCTAATCCTTCTGAGGAAGAAATTAAAATCGCCATAGCAGGAAATCTATGTAGATGCACAGGTTATGCCAAGATTGTAGAAGCTGTAAATTGTGCTGTAGAAAATACAAATAATAAATAATACTATACTGAGGTGAGTTTATGACAAATTTACAAGTAAGAACTCCAAATAACTTAGAAGAATTAAAGGAATGCTTAAAAAAGGTAGATGAAAAAACATATATTATAGCTGGTGGTACCGATTTTGTAATAAAAATGAGAAAGAAATCTATTTATCAGGGGACAGTTATTGATTTAACGGGAATAAAGGAATTAAAATACATAAAAAAAGAGGATGGATTTATAAAAATAGGAGCTAACTCAACCTTTACTGAAATTGAGGAGAATCCATTAGTAAAAGAATATGCTCAATGTGTTAAAGAAGCAGCGGAGAGAGTTGGTTCAAAACAAATAAGAAATACTGCTACCATGGCAGGAAATATTGCTAATGCTTCTCCAGCAGCAGATTCAATTCCAGCTCTTATGACCTTAGAAGCAAAAGTAAAGACCATAAATGGCAGTGGTGAAATAGGAATAAAGGAAATGGATGAAGTAGTAGAAGGCTTAAATAAGAATAAGCTTCAAAAGGATGAAGCTATAATAGAAATATTAATTCCAATAAAGGATAAAAGTTATAGAAGCACATTTAGTAAAGTGGGCAGCAGAAGTACTGTAACTATATCAAAGCTTAGCACAGCTGTATTATTAAAATATACAGATATTATAGAAGAAGTGAGAATATTTATAGGAGCATTAGGACCAAAGGCTTTTGAGAGTAAAATTGCCGAAGAAATATTAATAGATAAAAAGCCATCAAAAGAATTGTTAGAAGAATTTGAAAAGGCCTTAGAAAAACAGGTGGATTTGGCTATACCAGGAAGATACTCTCAAGCTTATAAAAGGGAATGTATAAAAGGGATAGGATACGATATTTTCAATAATCTATTTAAAGCATAATTGTTGGAGGGGTATATATGCAAGATAATTATAGATATATAGGTAAATATGTACCAATGCATGATATAAGAGAAAAGGTAACTGGAAGAATAAAATATGCAGGAGATATGAAATTGGAGGGCATGCTGTATGGTAAGTTACTTTTGAGCAGTGTAGCTCATGGAATAATAAAAAATATTGATATATCAAAGGCAGAGAAAGTTCCAGGAGTGGTAAAAATATATACTTATGAAAACACTCCTGATAATAAATATAATTCCCACAAATGGTTTGAAGGGTTAAATACCATAAAGGATGAAACTTTATTTTCAAAAGAAGTAAAGTATGTGGGTGATAGAGTAGCGGCAGTGGTAGCAAAGGATATGGCAACTGCTGAATACGCTGTAAGTTTAATTAAAGTTGAATATGAGATACTTCCAGTGGTAGTAGACCCTTTTGAAGCATTAAAAAAAGAAGAAAATCATGTTATGGATAAGAAGATAGAATATGGTAATGTAGATGAAGCTTTTAGAAATGCAGATTTTATCATAGAAGATACTGTAACTACACCTAAAGTGCATCATGCTGCCATGGAACCTCATGTTTGCGTTACAAATATAGACGAATTTAATAATATTACTATTTGGTCACCTTGTCAGGAAGTTTTTCAAAGCCAGTTAGTAGTATCCGATGCATTAAATATTCCTAAGAGCAAGATAAGAATAATTAAGGTAACTATGGGAGGCTCTTTTGGAGGTAAGACTCATCCAATACTTGAACCCATTTCTGCCTTTGTATCCTTGGACTTAAAAAAAGCAGTAAAATTTCACATGGATAGACAACAGTGTATAATTGGAACTAGGACAAGAACTAAATTTATTGCAAAGGTAAAAACTGCTGTAACAAAGAATGGAGAAATACTAGGAAGGGATATAGAAAACTTAGTGGATACGGGAGCGTATTTTACTAATGGAGACGCAGTAACTATGGCTGCAGGTAAAAAAACTTCCAGATTATATAGAATAAAAAATCAAAGATATACAGGCCATGTAGTTTATACTAATACCCCTATTGGAGGAGCCTGTAGAGGATATGGCGGACCTCAAATTCATGCTATAACAGAAATAAATATGGACAATATAGCAAGAAAATTAAATTTAGACCCTATAGAGCTTAGATTAAAAAATCTAGTTCATCCTTATGACAAGGATCCTGGTGGAGGAACAGATTTAGGAGACGCTAGAATAATTGATTGTGTAAAATTAGGAGCAGAATTATTTAACTGGAAAGAAAGATGGAATAAAAGAGA
>CAYMGW010000245.1:0-4233 GCA_964390085.1 uncultured Tissierella sp. | reverse complement strand
TTGATTTAAATATATTTTCTACATTACTATAGCTTTTTCTAGAGTTTTCTTCAGCTACTAGCTTTGTTACAGATATAGGGATTCCAGAAGTAGTTATAATTAAGAAAGTCATAAGAACTGACATAGAAATTTGGAATAATCCCATGGCTTCTGCACCTAAAAATTTTGATAGAGCAACTTCATAGGCAAATCCAACAATCTTCATAAGAAAGTTCATAAAAACCATAATAATTGATCCATAAATAAATCTATTTTTGTTCAAAAAATCACCCCACAGAAAAATATTCAGATATCTATTTATATGTCATCCTAAATATAAAATTCTAAGGGCATGTTTTATAAGCTTATCTTTGTTGTTGATAATATTTTCCAATGTATAATATTATCTTGTAAAACAATAATTGAACAAGGGGGATAACATGGATAAGAATGTAAATGAGAAAGGCTTATGAGTAGCCACCAGAATAAACAGAATGTACTAATATGATGAGAATTAAAAAGAATATGTATTTATGTGAATTTAAATAGGTAATTATTTTGTAAACACTTGTAATTGTTTTGTAAATACTTGTAAAAGTTTTGTAAATACTTCCAACTTTCTTAGTGATATAATAAAGTTAATTCAAATAAAAAGAGGGGAATTAAAAATGAATCAAAAATTAAGAAGTATTGCTTCGATTACATTAGGTTTTACTATAGCTCTTTCACCACTGCCACAAGCATCATTTGGACATTTAAGTGGAATTACAGCTATGGCAGAGCAAACAAAGGCAAGTGAGAAAATGCAAAAAACAATTGCTCAAATAATTAATTCACATGATAATAAGTACGATTATATGAAGGATTCCAAGTATATTAAAATGGCAAATGAGCTAGGAAGTAGCTTCTTAACAAAGTATAGCAAAGGGGAAGATAGAAGAATAGGGAAACATTTTAATATAGGCAATTTAGATAAGGATAATGTTCCAGAAATTATAGTATATGAGCAAAGAGATTTTCAAAATATTAAAGATGAAGGTTCATTAGTAATATATAAATACAAGGACTGTGAATATAAGGAAGTTGATAGAGTTTCTATGAATTATGATAATGGTGTTCAAAGCATTATTATAGGACAAGCAGCAGAAGGGAAAAATGCAGTTTTTGTAAATTCACAAGTAGGAGCACACTCAGGACAATTTTATCTTTTTACCATTGAGAATGATAAATTGATTAGTAGAATAAACCCTAAGAAAGCAAGACTTTTATCAGTATATTTAAGTGCACAAATAAAGGATATAGATGAAGATGGTATACTTGAATTTTCTGTATATGATATTGACCCCGAATCATCAGATAGTAGTTCTGCAGGTTCAGAAAAAATTAATATATGGTATAAATGGGATGGTAAGGATGGAGTAAAATTCATTAAATATGAAAAAGTAGGGGAAATTAAAAAAGTAAAGACAGATGCATCAGTAGTTTCTAACTACAACAATCTTATAAAGAAAGAGAGTTTATCAAAAGCATATGATTATTTAAAAATTAATAAGGACAAGCTTTCTATAAAAGATAATAGTAATGCAGTTAGAACATATTTGACAGCTTTAAATGAAAAGCTTAATCTAATGAATACTGCTTTCAGCAAATATCAGGAAAAATATAAAATGTTTGAAAATCAAGGTATTATGAAAAAATACAAATTGAAAGCTACTGATTTAAACGATATAAATATTATTAAAAAGAACTCTGTGTTTTCAAAGGAGAAGGACTTAAAAGATTTACTTTTAAATGCTCATAATATGGGCCTAAAAGTAGCTACAGCTGAAGGAAGTTACTATTTTATTATAGATTATGAAAAGTTTTTAAACTTTAGTGATTTTGTAAGTAGCGAGCTTTGTGATTATTTGAAGATATTTGCAGCAGAATCTAAAAAACCAGGGATTTCAGATGAATATCTTAGAATACCACTAGATGAAGCGGCTTCAAGAATTGCAGCTATGGAAGAATTTAGATTGATGTATCCATATTCAAAAAATTTACCCGAAGTAAACCAGATGCATGAATGGTATTTGAGAGGATATATTTTTTCAACCTATGATTTCCCAACTCAAACAGTAAGCCCTGAGACTCTTAAAAGTTATGAAAAGGCAATGAAGGATTATGAATATTTAGTTTTGCATGATATTCTGAATATCTATACTGAGGAACTAAAAGAAAGTGGCAATAAAGTTACACAAAGTATAATGGATAAGATGAATCAAGTAATCAATGAACACAGTGGTCTCGGACAGGAGTAGTGTCCCAAAAAAATGAGCTAACCAAACTAGGTTAGCTCATTAATTGTTTTTTAGTGATTACATCCTTGACCTTTATCTTCTTTAACTAAATTATATAAAGTCTTTACAGGAACTCCTGTAGCTCCCTTAGGCAAATACCCTCTTTCAGCTGAGATAAAAGCAGTTCCAGCTATATCTAAATGAACCCAAGGTGTATTATTTACGAACTCTTCTAGGAAAATGCCAGCAGTTATTGCACCGCCCCATCTTCCACCAGTGTTTTTCAAATCACCAACAGTTCCTTTTATTAGCTCTTTATATTCATCATTTGAAGGCAATTGCCATACTGGCTCACCTGCTAATTCTCCAGCTTCCTTGACTTTACTCATTAAACATTCATCATTAGTTACTGCTCCAGTATTTACACTGCCTAAAGCAACAACACATGCTCCAGTAAGAGTAGCTACATCAACTATTTTATTAGCTTTTTCAACTGTTGCTGCATACCATAATGCATCTGCTAAGGTCAATCTACCTTCTGCATCAGTACTCCATACTTCTATAGTCTTTCCAGCCATGGAGCTAATTACATCTCCAGGTTTATATGCTTCTCCGGAAATTAAGTTTTCACAAGCAGCTACAATTGCAACTACATTTCTCTTTAATTTAGACTTTGCAATTGCTTTCATTGTGCCAATTACAGAAGCAGAGCCAGCCATATCATTATACATATTTACCATACTATCTCCAGGTTTTATAGAATATCCACCTGAATCATAGGTAAGCCCCTTACCGACTAGAGCAATTTTATCTTCTGAAGTCTTATCTCCATTCCATTTCATTACAATAAATTGAGGTGGAATAGCTGAACCCTTAGAAACAGCTAGAAATGCTTTCATTCCCATTTCTTCTATTTTATCTTTACCATAGACTTCTACTTCAACTCCTAGGTCTGTTAATTCTTCTTTAGCCCTTTTAGCTAGTTCCACAGGAGTCATTACCATAGCAGGTTCATTAACTAAATCTCTTGCAAAGAATATACCTTCTACAATATTATTAATTTCTTCTATTCCTTCTTTTACTTTATCTTTTTTATCCTCTAACACATTTAAGAAAAACTCCTTAACTGTAGAGTTTGTTTTCTTTTGTGATAGATATTTTTCAAAGGTATATTCTGATTGTAGAAGGCCCTCTGCTATGGCCATATTAGTCTTTCTATAGCAAAGAGCTTCAAATTTAGGCACTTCTACTTCAGCTGATTCTACCTTAAACTTCATCAGTTCCTTACCTAATTTATAAAAAGCTTTTCTAAGGGATTCAAGGGTCAACTTTTCTTTTTCTCCAAGTCCCAGTAATATCACATTATTTCCTTTAGGAGAAATATCCGAATAGATTTCACCTAATGAACCTTTAAAGATTTCCTTTTCCTTTAGATAGTCATATAATTCTTGTGACTTATCTAATTTCTCTGTTTCTTTAAACACTAGAAGTATTTCTATTTGTCCGCCTTTACCAACTAATATATTCAATCAAAACACCCCATTCTAATTTATTTAGATACTCTAATTATACCAAAAATAATGACAATAAAACAGGTGAAAAAAAGACAGTAAAATTACTGTCCTTTCAATAGACTATGACTTTAATTGTGAATTGACTGTGGTGGGCGGTATAGGACTCGAACCTACGACTTTCACCACGTCAAGATGACACTCTACCAGCTGAGTTAACCGCCCCAATGCATTTCTTCAATATATTATCATAAAATTTGAGAATTTACAATATATTAGACTGGAATCCTTCATATATTTAGAGTATAATTTATTTAGTTGGAGGTGTAGTATGAATAGAAATAAAATGACTAAAATTGTTATATATTTACTTGTATTATCTTTTATCTTATCTATTGTTGTACCAATAATATCTTTAGCAAGAAGCTAGAACATTGCCAGGGAATTAATTTTCTTGGCAATAT
>CAYMGW010000244.1:0-4234 GCA_964390085.1 uncultured Tissierella sp. | reverse complement strand
CACCAAATCTACAGTCTGAGCCTACAGAGTTCCAAAGACCATAGTCAAAATCATCATTAGATATTCTAATAGGATTATTACCGTCTAAATCCATGAAGTAGAAATGTGGATTTTCGTTTAATCCATAGGATTTCATGTCCTTGCCAACAAAGATTATCTTATTGTCGAGGAAATCAGCATAGGAGTAGCTAAAAGCTTCCTCATGAGTTAGCTTTTCTAGCTTGTTTTCCTTAATATCATATAAATGTAAGTCAGTCTTTAATTGCATTTTATCAGTAAAAGAGCTAGCGACTATAATTGCTTTAGATTTATCTTCATTAAGCTTAACACTTTCTATATCTGTGAATGCATCTGTAATAGGAGTAACAGTCTTATCCTTTAGATTATAAATATAAAGTCTATTTCTCTTTTTATTTGTAAAGCCCACACCATTTGACCAAAATGGTATTTCATCTAGTACCTCGTAGTCTTTATCTTCTTCCATTTTCTTTATGGCTTTTTCCTTTTCTTCCCCAGATAATTCTTTAAGATTTGGACGATTTGGATCAAAGGTTGCAGTTATAAGTAGATTATCCTCATCTATGGTTTCAAAAGAATTTATATTTAATGGAACCTCAAAAGCTTTATTAGCCTCTCCACCCTTTAGATTAATTTCATAATATGATGTAAATTCCTCTTTTTTCTCTTTCCTTTCCTTATCTTTTTTACATCTAATAGCAGGGAAAAGTATAGTATTATCATCTTTCCATATAAAAGAACTTTCTTCATCTAAGGATGTTAATTTAAATTCCTTTTTCTTTTCTTCATCATAGATATAGATATTAGATAGATATTTATTTTCTTCAACATCTACTCCATGTAGTACAAGGCCAGTATTCTTACCATTTGGTGATATTTTAATACCTGATAAAAATTTATATTTTGTAAAGTCATCTAGTTTTAAATTATCCACGTACATCCCCCCATTAATTCTTTAGTGTGCCTAAGATTTATTATATACTATTTATTAGAGAATACAAAAAATATTTCAAATAAATGCAACCTTTTTGAATCTGAATCGTCTAAATAGTAAAGGAGGGTTAGGGGTGGCTAGGAATGGGGAAAAAGAACTTATAAAAAAACTTAAAAAAGGAAATGAAGAAGCATATATACAACTTCTAGATAATTATGGAAATAGACTATTGAAAACTTGCTACCTAGTCCTCAAGGATGAAAGAGATGCTGAGGATATAGTTCAAGAAACATTTGTAAAAGTATTTAGTCAGATAAATTCTTTTAAAGAAAATAGTTCACTATATACTTGGCTCTATAGAATAGCATTAAATCTATGTAAGGATAAGCTGAAATCTAGAAAGGAATTTGAACTCTATGAAGATGTTGTTGAGAGCAAGGATAGAGTAGAAGATATAGTATTTAATTCTATAGATAGGGATATTTTGAAAAAAGAATTATTTAGCCTAAATCATATATATAAGGAAATCTTGATATTATTTTATTTCGAAGAACTATCAATCAAAGAAATAGCCGAGATTTTAGAGGAAAAGGAAGGAACTATAAAAAGCAGATTGAGTAGGGGAAGGGGACTGTTAAAGGATGCCATTGAGAGAGGAGGAGAGCTGAATGGATAAGGATAGATTAGGCAATGAGCTGAAGATAATAATGGAAGATGAAACGAAAGATATAGAACTTTCCCAAGGACTAAGGGATAGGATATTAATCCATAGAAAGAAAACTCTAAGAGATAAAATAAGGGAATTCTTAAATAAAGAAATAGAATTACCAATTATACCAATGGTAGCTGGTTTTGTCCTATTATTTATTATGATAGGAGTTCCAAAGGATATAATTTATAGAAGAGAAAATATAAGGATAGTAGATATTGGTTCATCTCAGATGATAATTAGAGATGAGAGGAGTGTGAGTCGAAGTCATGAAAATTAAGGTAAAGGTAAAGACATTGATTCTAGTATCTTTAGGAATATTGTTTTTTATTTTTGGAGTGATTCCTTTTGCTAATATAGAGTTGGCTAATTATCTAAGTAATAAAAAACCAGAAATAGCAGAAAAACTATACGATAATTATATAAAATATCCTACTAGTCTTAGGAAGGATGAGGCTCTGTATAAGCAAGCTGAAAATATTATGGGAGGATTCAGTAGATATAATATAATGATGGGAGGAAAGATGTGGAATAAATTATTAGACTATGATTCTGTTACTAAGGCAATAGAAAATAGCAAAAAAATTATAAAAGATTATTCTAAGAGTGATTATTATACCTTAGCGTATAAAAATATATTAGATTCCTATATTTATCTAGGAGATAGTGATAATTTAGAGGAGTGGCTCCACTGGGGTAAATCTAAGAACAATAAAGATATAAGGCAAATATCTATCCTTTATGAAGGATATAATCATTTTGCTAATAGAGAGTACCGTGAGGCAAAAGAAATACTTGAATCTTTGACACTAGGTAATAGAGATATAGATTATATTTATTACTTTTTAAAGGGACATATAGAATTTGAGATGGAAAACTTTGATAAGGCCTTAGAATATTATAATAAGGCTAGTGAAATTGGTTGGAAGTACGGAACTAATTTCTTTGGGAGTGTTGTCCCAGATGGAAGAAAAGCATGGTTAAATGAATTGGATTTTCATAAGGGAGAGAATAAGATAAAAGGAAGAGTAACGGTAGATGGCGTAGGAGTTCCTTTTGTAGAAGTATATTTACAGTATATAAATCAAGGGTATTCTTCGAGTGGAATAGATTTTGTAGTTATAACTGATAAAGATGGATATTATGAAACTATAGGGATAAAAGAAGGAAGATATGATTTAGGTATTGGGATTGGTACGCCTATATTATTCGATAAAGTTTATTTAGATAAGAAAGGTCGTTTTCTAGATATATTAGGTGATACAGAGTATGATTTTAAGTTTGTAACGCCTATGAATGTAATCAGTCCAAGACCAGGAGAATTAGTGAATCATAATAAATTTGTTGTAGAATGGAAAGAGGTAGAGGGGGCAGATTATTACACTGTTTTTAGTGTAGGTTTTGAAGAACCTGAAAATATGAAGGGAAGTAGTATGACTTTTGCATTAGTAGATGAAAATAAAGAATATGAAATTAAGGGAAATAAAGGAGTGTTTAATATACAAACTCTTAGGAAAACTGGGTCAGGTAGTGGCTTTAGGACAGGATCCCAAATGATAAACCCAACATCAATAACTGGATATTTTTATAATGGTATAGAGATGCCAATTATTGTAAATGCATATGATAAAGAAGGCAACAAGCTAAATAGTAGTATGCCACTAGCCACATATTATAATAATACTCCTAGTATTAAAATTGAAGGTGAATTAACAGAAGGTGAGAAATTAATATTAAATAAAGAATATGAAAAGGCAATAGAGCATTATGAAAATATATTAATTGAAGATGAGAATAATATTGAGGCTTTATTTTATTTAACTAGATTTAATATGTTAGATTGGAAAAAAGGTAAAAAGGATATAGCTAAAGCTATTGATTATCTAATAAGATTATATAATATAAGTGGTGACACGGAGTTACTGTCTAAGCTTTTACTAGAGATGGAACCAGATGAATGTAGGCAATATAAAGAATCCATAGCTGAATTATTTAATATGATACCGGAAGAGAAAATGACAAGTGATTTATACTGGAGTAGAGGTAATTATTATATTTATATAGGTGAATTTGAAGAGGCTAAAGAGGATTTTCTTCTTACAGAAAATATATTTCTTCCAGATATTATATATATAGACCTATACTATAGTGAATATGAAAAGGCTATAGACTTTCTAAGAAGTAAAGATACTACATTTTACTATATGAACAAAGGGAAACTAATAGAAGGCATAGAACTACTGAGTAAATTACCTCAAGATGATAAAGAATAT
The DNA here is from genome assembly GCA_964390085.1 of uncultured Tissierella sp. Classification (GTDB taxonomy): domain Bacteria; phylum Bacillota; class Clostridia; order Tissierellales; family Tissierellaceae; genus Tissierella. The sequence goes on along the minus strand of CAYMGW010000244.1, from coordinate 300 downwards.
ATAATATTTAAAGAATACCTATCTAGACTTCTAAAAAGAGAAGAAGACTATAATAAACGAAAAGAGGATTTTGATAAAGTTTATAGTAGCATAAAAAATCCAGGTATCAAGATTATTCTTAATGAAATAAAAGCAGATAATCATTGGTAAATTTTGCGCCAAGAGAACCGTCCCCTTGGCGCAAAATTATTTGAGTCTTTATATCTATGTCCTATTTAAATAAATTTGGGTATAATTATATAAAAGGGTAACTATGATTGGAGCGATTAATATGACAAAGCTTACTTTAGAGTATATTGT
>CAYMGW010000243.1:0-4237 GCA_964390085.1 uncultured Tissierella sp. | reverse complement strand
TACATTGTTTTTAAAGCTTTTATTGCTATTATAAATAAGACTAACAATAGCTAAAGGAACAGCTATTAAACAGATAAGCAATATAGATATTATTTTAAATGTTTTATTGTTTTTCTTGTTCTTTTGCACATTTGTTGTTTCCATAGATTTGCCCCCTATTTTTGGGTAGTACTATTAAACGTAACTATTCCATCAACCAACTTTTCTTCGTTTTTTTTAACTTCTGAAAGAAATTCATTGTAATCATTTTCTTTTAGCTTTTCAAATGCTTTTTTTTCTTTCATTGCAGTTAATAATTCTTCCTTTGTTTTTTCAAGTTCTTCTTTAATATCAAAAATTATCTCTTCTTGTTTCTTTATATTAGAAGATATATCCTGCAAGTAAGTATTATACAGTTTCAAATTACCAACACTAGTATTTTTAGTAGATTTATTTTTTTGGGTCAACAGGTTTTCTTTATATATATTATAATTTAATAGTTTTTCTTCTTCATTATTCAGTCTTCTATTTACATCTCCATATTCAGTTTTTTTTAAGTTTTCAATATTTTCCTTATAATTTAAAACCTTTTCTAGTCTAAAACTATAACCCATCAATTAAATTTACCCCCATTACTATCTAATTCATTTTATTGGTAATGTTCTCCATCATCTTTAATGTTTCTTCAAAGCTTGAAGCTTTATAAGTTTCTTGTTTTAAGAAACTTTCTATATCTTCCATCAAATCAATTGCCGTGTCAATTTTTTTATTTGTTCCTCTTTTATATGCTCCAATATTTATTAAATCCTCTGCTTCCTGATATACTGCCATTATATCTTTAATAGAATTTGCAACCTTAATATGGTCTTTACTTGATATATTGGGCATTACCCTACTGATGCTAGCAAGTACATCTATAGCAGGATAATGATTAACATTTGCAAGTTTTCTAGATAAAACAATATGTCCATCTAAAATTCCCCTTGCAGTATCTGTTACAGGTTCAGTTAAATCGTCTCCATCTACTAATACAGTATAAAGTCCTGTAATAGTCCCCTTGTCAGAAGCTCCCGTTCTTTCCAATAATCTTGGCATAGTAGCAAAAACAGATGGAGTATATCCTCTAGTCACAGGAGGTTCCCCAATTGCTAAACCAATTTCACGTTGAGCCATAGCAAACCTTGTTAAAGAATCCATCAATAACATTACATTTAGTCCCTGATCTCTAAAGTATTCTGCTATGGCAGTAGTAACCATTGCGCCTTTTACTCTTATTAAAGCAGGCTGATCTGAAGTTACTACAACTACTACAGATTTCTTTAGCCCTTCCTCTGTTAAATCGCTTTGAATAAATTCATTAACTTCTCTTCCACGTTCACCTATTAATCCTATGACATTCACATCTGCTGTACTATTTCGTGAAATCATACCCATTAAAGTACTTTTACCTACTCCTGATCCTGCAAAAATACCAACTCTTTGGCCTTTGCCACAGGTTAATAAACCATCAATTGCTCTAACTCCAACAGATAATGGCTCTTTTATAACCATTCTATCTAGTGGACTTGGGGGAGAATTAGAAACTGGATAATATTTGTTTGACTTAATTGGTCCTAATCCATCAATAGGGTTGCCTAATCCATCAAGTACCCTTCCAATTAAGTCTTTGCCTACATTTACCCTAAGGGTTTTTCCACTTCCAACAACTACACTCCCACTAGCAATTCCTTCCATTTCTCCTAAGGGCATAAGAAGTATCTTATCCTCTTTAAAACCAACTACTTCAGATAAAATTGGTTTATTGCTTCCATATGGATATATATAGCACAATTCACCAATAGTAGCCATTGGCCCGTTAGATTCAATAGTAAGTCCAGTAACCTTTGTTATTTTGCCAGTATATTTTACAAACCTCTTTTCTTTTACAGCTGTAGTATATTTCTTTATATTAATTGTATTTTCCATATTATCACTCATTATTTAATATTGTCGTCAGTAATTCCTTAACTTCATCTAATTGATTTTTAAGACTTACATCAATATTTCCTTTAGAAGTTTCTAAAATGCAATCGCCTTTTTCTAGAGAAATATCATATTTAATATCAAGTTGAGAAATCATACTGGCCTTAGCTAATATTTCATCTTTAGCCATTTCCAATATATTGAAATCCTCTTTAGATGTAATAATAGTTACCTTATCTGTTAAATCCAAACTATTTATTCCATTTAAAACTAAAGAAATTATCATTTCGCTATCTTCTTCATTCTTTTTATTTATCACTTTTTCATAAATATTTATAACTAATTCAATAATATCTTCTTCTAATTCCTTCAATAAATTTTCTTTTTTATTTAAGTATCCATTCTTTATTTCCAATGCTTCCTTTATTAAAGCATCAGATTTATTTTTTCCTTCACTATATCCTTTATCATAACCATCATTATAACCTGTATTATATCCTTGGCTATAGCCTTCTTCTTTTGACTGTTCTAAAACCTCTTTTGCTCTAATATAAGCAGAGTTTATCATTGATTCTTTCTGACCTTCAGCATCTTCTATTATTTTTACTGCTTCTTCTTTAGAATCATTGATGATTTTTTCATACTCCTTTTTTGCTTTATCCTTTGCTTCTTCAATAATTGATTCGATAATATTTCCATCAATTTTTTCATCTTCTCTATGTGAATCTTTCATTAAATTCACAGGTTCTGTTTCTATTACTCTAAAGGATTTTATAATACTAGACAATTATCTCATCTCCTCCTCTAGGAGTGATTATTTCTCCATCTTCCTCTAGTTTTCTAATAATATTAACTATATTTTGTTGTGCATCTTCTATATCCCTAATACGAACAGGCCCCATGAATTCTATATCTTCTTTTATCATTTCAACTAATCGTTTTGACATATTAGCAAATATGAGATCTTTAACCTCTTCACTAGCGCCTTTAAGTGCAATAGCCCATTGAGAATTATCAATTTCTCTAATAATTCTTTGAATACTTCTATCATCAAGAGTAATAATATCTTCAAATACAAACATTCTTCTTCTAATTTCTTCACTTAATTCTGCATCCCTAATATCTAAATCTTCCATTATATGTTTTTCTGTTCCTCTATCCACGGAGTTTAGAATATCTACAACTGATTGAATTCCACCAGTAGTTGTATAATCCTGTGCAAGAATATTTGAAAACTTACTCTCTAAAATATTTTCTATTTCTCTTACAACTTCTGGAGATGTTCTATCCATTATTGCTATTCTTCTCGTAACATCTGACTGCTTTTCAAGTGGCAAGGACGAAAGAATTTGCGCTGCCTGTGAAGAACCTAAATAAGATAATATTAGTGCAATTGTTTGTGGATGCTCATTTTGTATGTAGTTTAAAAGCTGATTGGGATCAGCTTTTCTTATGAATTCAAAGGGTCTTACATGTAATGAAGAAGTTAATTTATTAATTATATCTATAGCCTTATCAGAGCCTAAGGCTCTTTCCAATACATCCTTAGCATAGTTAATTCCACCTTCAGATATATACTCTTGAGCTAAACAAATTTGATAAAATTCCTCAATAACCATTTGTTTCTCTTCAGGAGAAACCATTCTCATATTTGCAATCTGCAAAGTCAATTCTTCTATTTCATCCTCATTTAAATGCTTAAATATCTCAGCAGATTTTTGAGGCCCTAATGCAATAAGTAATATTGCCACTTTCTCTTTCCCACTAAATTGCCTTTTAGACATATTAACTCTCCTATTCATTTAACCAATTTCTAAGTAGCTGAGCAACTGAATCAGGTTTCTTTTCAATAAATTTATCAATCTGAGCCTTCATTTTTGATTCTTCTGCATCAAAATCAAGGTCTGCAACTTCTAATTCAATCGAAGATCTTTCTTCTAACATTTTTTCTAATTCATCAGCTGCAGATTTTTTAGCTTTTGCTCTCATATAAATGATTATAATTATAGTTAATACAAGTAATAATAAAATCATACCAATATATAACCAAACATTTGATTTATCCTGAAGAATATTAGTATCTACAACCTGTTTATTAAAACTTACAGCCTTTACTTGTACTTGTTTAGTATCCAAACCAGTTGCTGCAAATATTAAATCAGAAAATTCCTTTTCTCTCTCTGGTGTCATTTCACCATCTATCAATGCATCTTTGTTTATTAACACTGCTACAGTAACACTTTCCACTTGACCTGGTGTCTTTTTAATTTCCTTATTTATTTCATTTAACTCATTA
>CAYMGW010000242.1:0-4270 GCA_964390085.1 uncultured Tissierella sp. | reverse complement strand
GAAAAAGGAATACAAAAAGGCATAGAAAAAGGAATAGAGAAAGGAAAGGAAGTTGAAAGGAAAGAAATGGTGCTAAAGCAATATAAAAAGGGGCTTTCCATTGATGCGATAGCAGATTTGAATGACTTTGATAGGGAATATGTGAAGGGTATTGTGGAAAATAAGTAAGAAGTAAGAGGTAAAAGGTAAGAAGTAAGAAGTAAGAAGGAAACTCTTAGAGTGTTTCTTTTTTTTGTTGCGAAAGTAATATTTGTCACATTTTTGGAGATTTTAGCTTTTTATGATAAAATATATACAATGTGATAATTAATAACAAAAGTTAAACTTTATTAAAAACCTTTACAAGGAGGAGTTACTTATGAGAAATACTGCAAGGTTGTTAAGTTTATTTCTTATTTTATCATTGTTTATAGGATGTGCTAAGAGAAAGAACCTTGAGGTTATAGGGACTAACATCATTCCAGTGGAAGAAACACAGGAAGGCATTGATGAGTCCATGACTAAGAGTGAAGAAAGCAAATCTGTGGAAGAAAAGAAGGAAGATAAATTAGTTCTAGAGGAAAAAAATAAAGAAAAATTAGTTCAGGAAGAAGTGATCCTAAAATTAGGTGATAAGGGTGAGAAGGTATTAGAGCTTCAAAAGAAGCTATATTCCATAGGTTATGATTTATCTGTAGATAGCTTTTTTGGCAGCAAAACCGCTTCTATATTAAGTAATTTTCAAAAAGAAAAAAAGATAACGGTTACAGGAAGTTTAACAAAAACTGCTGAAGCAATGTTAAGTAAAACTCCCGATAAAAGAAAATATGCACCACCACAAGTAGCAGAATCTAAACCTAAGACATCATCAGAGAGTAAAAAGACTGAAGAAACTTCAAAGAAAAAAACCGAACAAGCTGCAAAAGTTCCCACTACCACTCCACCAAGAGAAAATAATTCGATTCCAAATATTAAGACAAGCCCTGGCTCCAGCCAGCAAGTTGTAGTAGTCCTTGCAGACAGCTATGGCACTGAATATGCAAAATACTATGCTTATGAAAAGGTAAATGGAAATTGGAATGAGTTTAGTAGCGGTAGCGCTGTTATAGGTCTTAGAGGTTTTAATAAGAATAAACGTGAAGGTGATTTAGCCACTCCTGTGGGAAAATATAGCTTTCCCTTTATGTTTGGTAGAAAACCTAATCCAGGAGTGAATTTTACATATAGAAAAGTTAATACCAATGATTATTGGGTTTCTAGTAATAACCTATCAGAATATAATGTATGGAAGCACTACGATGGCTCCGATGCTAAAGAAAGGCTCCAAAACTACGAAAAGCTTTGGGAACAACCCCTATATGACTACGCAGCACTTATTGATTACAACTACTACAATGGAAGCAAAGTCATGAACAAAGGCAGCGGCATCTTCCTACATATAGCCCCTTACGGTGGCAGGGGAACAGAAGGCTGTATCGGTCTAAAAACTGACAATTTATTAAAGGTGATGAAGTGGCTTAACCCCTCAAAGAAGCCCGTGATAATCATGGGGGTTAAAGGGGATATTTAAGGTATAATGGCAGCCATATGAGTTATAACTTATTTAAAATAAAGTAAGAAGTAAGAAGTAAGAGTTGTGGAGAAACTCATAACTGAATATAAAATAAAAATAGACACGAGGGTATTTTGCAATGTATCCTTGTTTTAGGAAAAATTCTTGATTTTTAAATATTTATTATAAATAAAGTTTCAATAAAAATATCTATGCCAATATACAATAAATATAAATTGGCATAGATATTTTTTTATGTAAATAAACTCTAGGAGTTTAGAAAGGAATCTATAGAACCTATAAATTTTAAAATTCTATAGCACATTTGAAGTTGAAATACCGTTTCTCCATCTTCAAGATTAATACCTGTAATTTCTTTAATTTTTTCAAGTCTATAACTTAATGTATTTCTATGAATAAACATCTGTTTTGATGTTTTTAATAGATTTAAATTGTTTGAGATATAGAAATAAAGATCTTTAAAGTAGCTTGTATCATGAGTTTTATCATAATTCATTAGCTTAATTAGTTCAGGGTTAATAAGGCATAATAAATCTTTTTTATCATTAGAGCTTATGAGATCATAAAATTTACATTCATCATAATAATAAATAAATTTTTCTTCATCATGGGCTTGTTTAAGCACAGGAGAAAATTTAATGGCTTTTACTGACTGTATATAATGTTTTTTTAGTAGTAAAAGATCAGAAAATTTGGTGCTTAATCCACCAATCATATGGTTTTCTTTTAGAAATTTTTTTAAATTATTAAAAGTAATTTCATCTAAATTGTCTTTATTTTTAAGATCAATGAGCAGCATTAAATGATCATCATAAAATATTGACTTGGAAAAGGGTAGAATGCTAGATACAAAATCCTTTGTAAAATTATTAAAATATTTACTAGAAGGATCCTGATTGTATATTGAAAGTACATAAAAGTTTTCCCCAAAGTCACATTGACAAGAATGCATTCTATCAAGAGCTATTTCATGATTAGATATCCTTTCAGCCAAAAGATCTAAAAGAAAGGTTTCATACATAATCCCTGATTTAGAAGTGTAAAACTCATTTTTTGCAAGTTCTTCTGAAAGTACATAACTTATTATATCTGAAAGCTCTATATCTTCTTGGGAAAAGGATTTATCAAGTTCAAGAATTATAAGATAAGCCACTACATTTTCATTTATATATACTGGACTTACTATTTTTCTTATATTACTTCTATAACAATCTACTATCATTGATTTACTGTATTTTACTACATTTTCAATAATTTTTGTTTTTTTAACAATGGTTACAAAGTCATAGGAACAGTATCCTTGCTTGATGTTCTCATCCCAATATATATCTGATATGTTTGATTTTACAGAATGTGATAGTATCTTAAAGCTTGTATCTATAAGTATTACCGGATTATTTAATATTGAGGAAGCTGTTTCTATGATGTGGTTAAGACCCTTATTTTTTATAAGAGATTTTAAAATAGTGGATGTACTATTAATTATTTTTATTTCTTCCAGGAGATATTCTTGAATCTGACTATATACTTTAAATAAATCTTCAGTTTGAGGGATTTCAATTATATTTATGTCTTTAAATCTTTCGGTGCTTAAATTTTCAGAGCAATCATTAATGAGTACTAAGTGGATATGTTTAGGAATATTTATATGCAGTATATTAGAAACTAAACCAACATATACCACATTGCTTTGAGATAGACTAGTATACTCAGTTAAAAGCATGACTCCAATAATATTTATGTTATCTTCTTGATTAATTTTGAGGATAGGATTGTAATGGTTTAATTTACAATAAATATTCTTAAAAGTAATGTTCACACTTCTCACCCCTAAGTTAAATTATAGTGCATTAAGCACAATAAATACACTTATAATTTGAGAAATGCCCATACTAAGTGGATTATAGATATATTATCCTAAAGGTATAGTTGAATTTATTATTCAAGGAGGGGTTTAAATGAAGAATACTACGAAACTAAGACAGTTATTAAAAGAAAACAAAGTGTTGGTTACAGCAGGAGTTCATGATGCTTTAGGGGCAAGAGTGCTTCAAGATGAAGGGTTTCAGCTTGCTTATATGTCTGGTAATGCTACCAGTGCCTCAAAATTAGGTAAACCAGATATAGGTTTAATGACAATGACAGAAATGATAGATAATGCTAGGAATATAGCAGGAGCTATAGATATACCTTTAATATGTGATTCGGATACAGCTTATGGAAGTGAGGACAACATAATAAGAGCAGTAAGAGAATGGGAAAGAGCTGGTGTAGCAGCTATACACATAGAGGATCAGGTAGCAGATAAAAGATGCGGTGCTATACCTGGGCTGAAACTGGTTGATATTGATGAGGCGGTTACTAGAATAAAAATAGCAGTAAGTGCTAAAACCGATCCGGATTTTATGATAATTGCAAGGACAGATGCTATACCTGTTTATGGCATTGACGAAGCTATAAAAAGAGCTCATGCACTATATGAAGCAGGATCTGATATGGTATATATTGAGAATTTCCAAAGCATAGAACAGATGGAGAGGGTGGGAAAAGAATTTAAAGATATTCCATTGATGTGTGATGTAGCAGAACCATGGCCTTGGACACTTATACCCTATGAAGAGCTGGGAGAAATGGGATTTAATATAGTATTTCACTGTTTAGCTTCAACCTTCGCATATACAAAAACTATGAAAAAATTGTTTAGAACCATTAAAAATG
>CAYMGW010000241.1:0-4292 GCA_964390085.1 uncultured Tissierella sp. | reverse complement strand
AAAAATTTTACTATATACTTCGCTTATACTCAATATTATTCTTATCCTATCATGTATCTCAATTTACATTGATTTTAGTCAAACAAACCCTATAAGTGACATAAAGGGTATGTATCAATCTATAGAGTATCTCCCAGACTTATATGAGTATAGTTTTACAAATGAATTAGATGGGAAGTTTTCTATAAAAATCAATAAAGACATAGACAAAGGAAGATTTGAAAAATACAAAGGCAATATATATCTGTATTATGGAGAAAATGAAACAAACCTTATATCATTATCAAAGAATGGATTTTATTTTTATGATGGAAAACGTAATAGAGTAGTTGAAATGAGAAAAGTCTCAGATGTTCCAAATTCCGGCGTATATGACGAATAATGTAATACATTCTCATGTTGGATTTTGGATAGCTATATGAAGAGTTAATCATGTTACAAATATGAAAGCCTCCTAAAGTTATAGTAAGCTTTTATTTTATCATTTCTATTTCTGATTCTTCTACTTAACCCCTATTTCTAACAGTTGTTGCATATAATTTATCAAAGGTACATCAGTTGAATTATGTTCATCCAGAAGGATTGTTTATTTTTGATACAGGAGGTATTGAAATGAAAAGATCAGTATTATTTATTGTAATATTTTCAATTATTATTTTTTCAGGATGTAATCAAAAACAATTAGACACAGTTGAAAATAACAATATACCTTCTAGGAATTCCACAAAGGATTCACTAAATGAACTTGCAAATCAAGATTTTACAATTCAGGGCAAAAATATTGATTATAACAATGGCGAAACGATTATCGAGTTTGGTAAAGCATTTGTAAATCTATATAATGGTGCAGTTGCAGGGCAAGAGAAAGTATCTTTTGAAAAGTATATTAGAAATAAAAGTCTACTAAAATTTACAGATAAAATATTGGAACTAACACAAAGGCAGGAATTACAAGGCGGACATGGTATAAATTACGGATTAACAAATGAATTTAAACAAGCCAACTTGCAACATATAGAAGATAATCTTTATTATCTTGAGTTACCCTTTAGGTTTGAAGGCTCAGGAATGAGTTGCAAGATGTTAATAACTGCTGAAAATAAATCTTTAAAAATTGTTGATTTCTACTTTGGAAATAAGGATGGGGTAGATACATATGCTACAGGGCATCCGGCAGAAAGAGATGTAAATAACCCAAAATTATGGGAAAATAAAGAATGGGTAAAGGGTGTTTTTGATAAATTGAAAGATTTTGAAGAAATGCTAGAGAATAGAGAAAATAAAATAAAACTTAACGAATCAAACGAAAAAGATTCGATGAATTTAAAAGAGGCAGTAGACTCAGAAATTGTAAAAGAATATTATTTCGAGCCAAATGTTTCAATAATTGAAGGTACATTAATTACAAGGCTGCATTATGGGCCTCCTGGATATGGTGAGGATCCTAATAATGATCAAAAAAGGTATCCATTTATTTTACAGTTAGATGATCCAATAAAAGTTATTGCAGAAGATACTGATGATTTTAATTCAACCACATCGGATGTTTTAGAAATTCAGCTAGTGCTAATGGGCGAACCCTTTGTGGAGATGGCAAAGCAATATAAAAATAAGCATATTAAAGTCCAAGGGACTCTATTTTCAGCTTTGACAGGTTATCATTATACCGAAGTATTGATGACCGTGGATAAGATTTTGGATTAAATAACTATGACGAAAGTAAGAAAATAATGAGGCTAACATTTAAAACTTATTACACATCATTTAGATAAATATTTTATTGAAAGAGGTGATAAAATGTTAATTAGAGAGGCTACAGAATTAGATGCTTATGGTATTGCGAGAGTTCATGTAGACACATGGAAGACAACATATAAGGGAATTGTAAGTGACAAATTTTTAAATGAGTTATCCTATAATAAAAGGGAAGAAATGTGGAGTAAATTTGTTCATGATTCTGCAAAGAATAAGAAGTACATTTTTGTAGCTGAAGATGTAAATGATGGGATAATCGGATTTTCTACATGTGGTATGGAAAGGGAGAGCGATAATAAATCTATAGGTGAATTATATGCTATCTACATTTTAAAGGAGTATCAAAATAAAGGAATCGGGAAATTACTTTTTAATACTGTCAAAGAAAAACTAAAAGAATTAAAATTTAGTTCAATATTTATATGGGTATTGGAATCTAATGATCAAGCTTGTAGATTTTATGAAGCAATAGGTGGTAAAAAGCTAAGAGATCAAGAAATTGTTATCGGAGGAGATACACTTAGAGAAGTTGCATATGGGTGGATTATAAATTAAAGAGAATTCAATCCAATTATCTATTTATAACTCTTTTAAATGCAAAAGGAGCTAGATATGATCTTCCGTGTTTAAGTTTGAAGGAATGAGTATATTTTCATAATTGGAAAAGTATGATTAAAAGCATAATAATTAAAATAATTTATAAGGTTTTTAAAAAATACTATACAAGGAGATGATTATATGGAAAAGGTAAGACGAATTATTGTAGGTATAGTTTCAGTTATATATTTAATATTTGTACTTATGAAAATTGATATTCCACGTAATGTTTTTATTGTTTTAATAGGGATATTAATTATAAGTCAGGCAATAGATGAATGGAATAGATATAAAGAAACAAAAAAGAAAATACATTTAATCATTCCTATTATTCTATTGCCTACTCTTATTATTGTAGCTTTGTATTTATTGTTTTAATTGAATATCAGTTAAGACATAAAATTTATATAAAATACATCAGTAGCAAGATAATGCAGAGCAAGGATAATTTAATTATAGTTTGTTATTTTTAGAGGAGAAAAAGCGGCAAAAAATGTTAAAGTAGAAGATGATATAAAAATACTTATTGATAAAACTGTAGAGGATAATAGAAATTGGAAAACTAGTAATGACAGAATAAGAGATTGCTTAAAGAAGATTAATTAAATTCGCACTTTAGCTTGAAATCCAAAAGGTTTGATAATTCTGCTATTTCACCATTGAAAGGAAAGCATACTAGTTTGTTTTCAGTTTGAAAAACTATAAAAAAAGATGGATTGTTTTCTGGAATTATAAGATATACTTCTTTTACAATTCCGCTTAGCCATTTATTTTGCACTTGAATGGCAGGATCAAGGGGGAATTTAATAACATAGCCATTATCCTCTACGGGGTAAATTTTTGCATAGATTCCATCTATTGTGTTTATCCAACCTACAACCATATTATTGATTTTTTTGTTTATTTGAACCATTTTCACTACTTTATCCTGTTTAGGATCAAAGATTTCAATGTGTTTGTACTCTTCAGCAAGTGAAATTTGCGGATAAAAAAGTATGATAAATAAAACTACTGTTGTCAAAGTTTTTTTAATCATAATATATCACCTCATAATTAGTATTCCCATAACAATTTTAAAAAATAGTAGAGATAAATTGGTATGCAATATTCCTATAAGGAACAATAGTAGGACAATAAAAACTATGGATTATTTATGTAATCTTAAGGAGGAAAGGATTTATGAAAAAGCATTATAACAGTATTATCTTTGGTTTATATATTCTTGCTGCACTTATTATAATTATACCGATTTTAATTGTTTTAATTTCAAATAAGGGATTTTCACCACTTTTTAGTAAAGTTACAGTAAATGCCTCAATTTTATGCATTGAAATGGGATTATTAATCAAAACATTTATAATGAAAAAAGAAGGTAAGTCAATAGAAAAAAATATTGGTGGTATAATAGGGCTTTTATTAGTGATGATTTGGAGAATGCTTAAGTAGAAAATGGGTGTTATATTTAAAATGGAGAGATTTTTCTGGTTTATTCATTTTTAGGTAGAAATCTTTAATGTTCCACGTGGAACATTAAAGATTTCTTTCAAATATTGAAATAATCTGATATTATATAAGTAATAAGATGAAACATAGGGTGGTGGTTTTTTTGGGCAAAATTATATCCATATTTAATCAAAAAGGTGGTGTTGGAAAGACTACAACCACCATAAACTTAAGTGCAGGATTAGGGAAATTAGGGAAGAAAGTTCTTTTGATTGATATTGATCCTCAAGGCAATTCGACTTCAGGGTTAGGAGTAGAGAAAAATGATGGACATCCTATTATATATGATGTATTGGTGAATAAAGTAGATTTAAAGGATGCCATTAGAAAAACTTCAGCAGATGGTGTAGATATAATTGGGTCAAATAATGAATTAGCGGGCCTAGAAATAGAATTAGCTAGAGAAGGAAATTGGGAAAAGATACTAATAAGTAAAT